>DAOTWO010000305.1:0-1765 GCA_034435855.1 Thermomicrobium sp.
AGTTCTCTCCTCTTCCAATTCGAAATTGGGCTCTGGCAAAGAACGGATGACACGGCAGATGACAAGAGGGCTCAGACGTGAACGAGGGCCGGTGAAAGAAGCTGAAGCGGCAGTCCGTGGTTGGGTGGGCGCGGCGGCGCGAGAAGATTGCGACGGGAGCCTATCAGATCGCAGTTGACGCTGTGATGCAACACTGGGAAAATAGTGCTATATCCAAAATCCCCCACCGAGGAGGTACCGCGATGGACGCTCGCCAGGTCGAGCGGGTGCTCGCGCATCTTTGCAGCAAAGGGCTTTTTGGCGACGTTCGGCAGTGGTGCGAATCGCGGTACGACTGTGTGTACGTCGTGACCTGTCCGGACTGTGGCTGCTGCTTCGTCTTGAGCGAGGCGGAGTTTCAGGAACTTGTGGAACGGAGTACCGTCCTGCAGGTGTGCGGTGTCCCACCGGATCGGCTCGACGTACGCGAGCCTTATCCGCTGCCACCGTTTGCCCGCTGAGAGGGAGCTGGTCCGCTGCCGTTCTCGTCTGTCGATATTACTCGGAGATCCTCGGCGGCCTGCAAAAGCGCAGCGATTGTCGCCTCGGCAATGGCGGCGGCGAGCCGTTCCGGAGGGCCCTCAACCACAACGATACGGCGTGCCGAGATCCGGCCGCGGTAGGCAGGGACGTTGATCGGGTGACAGATCACCGCAGTGAAGGGGGAAGGGTCGAGCCGGCGTCGGAGGGCCTCGAGTTCGGGAACGTCCGGGAGGAGATCGACGAGTATGGTATGCAAATGTGGGCGTGTGAGCTGCCCGACCCAGTACGCGAGGTTTTCGTCGACGCCCAGCTCAACCAACGCGAGGTCGGCGGTGGCGAGGGTGCGGCCCAGCCACTCGACGAGATCCGCACCGGTGCGGTGCTCGACTGTGTGGTACCGGAGTTCGGGCCACGCGGTAGCCAGCTCGCGGAGGGCGGCTGCCCCGCGGCGACGCAGCGCCTGAACAGTGAGAGGATTCCCACGTTCCTCCAGGAAGACAGCCTCCTGATCATGCTGGGCGAGAAAGCGGCCAAGGAGGCGGAAAACCTGAGCGGGTGGGTGCTCCTCAACGGCGACGAGCGAACGGACGAAGAGAACCCAGCGGAGACGGGGGAACGTCACCAATCACCTCCGAGGTTCAGCGGATGCTGCTGCGAGGACGACGGTGATATCTGGGTCGCACTCGACCTCAAGCAGATAGCGTCCGTTGTGGCGGCGAACGGCAAGGTCGATCCGAGAACCAGCGAATGACACGCCCTCCAACTCGACTTCATTGAGCCATTGTGGGAAGGCAGGACGCAGGGTAAGCCGGCGCTCGGCAGCGCGGGCCTCTGCGCCAAGCACGATGCGGAGGAGGAAAGGCATGGTACCGGCTGCCCACGCCTGGGGGCTACAGCTGACAGGATAGGAGATGGGCACCATACACTCGGCTTCATCGCGACCGAAACCGCAGAACAATTCGGGGAGCCGATAGGAGGGGAAGCTCGTTGCGACCTCGAGCAGGTCGCTGACCAGCTGAAGGGCCTGACGGTCAAAGCCATAGCGGCGTAGACCGGCGACGATGAGCGCGTTGTCGTGGGGCCAGATGCTGCCATTGTGGTAGCTCATGGGATTGTAATTGGGCATCCCACGCGCGAGGGTGCGGATACCCCAGCCCGAGTAGAGGTCGGGCTGGAAGAGTCGTTCGACGAGCTGGGCGGCGCGAGCCGGACTAACGATCTCGCTCCAGAGACAGTGGCCGGG
>DAOTWO010000306.1:0-2404 GCA_034435855.1 Thermomicrobium sp.
ATGAACCCGATCTTGTGCTTTTGGACATTATCCTCCCGGACCGCAGCGGATTTGAGGTCCTTCAGGATATCCGCGCGCGAAGCACGATTCCAATCATCTTGATCAGTGCTCGGGTCGCCCCGGAGGACCGAGTCTTGGGACTTGAACTGGGGGCCGACGATTATGTGACGAAGCCGTTTCATCTCGACGAACTTCTCGCCCGCATTGCTGCGGTCCTTCGTCGGGCATGCCGCAACACACCACGGCAAACAGTTCTCCACTATGATCACGTGACGATTGACCTCCAGAATCGACGCGTCTACGTCGATGGCCAGGAAGTTCGCCTCAGTCGAACGGAGTGGGCACTTCTCGAGCAGCTCGCGCGGAATCCCGGCCGCGTCATGCGGCATGCCGAGCTTCTCAGCCACGTGTGGGGACCGGAGTTCGTGCGCGAGACGTACTATCTACGTACGTGTGTCAGTCGCCTACGTGCGAAGCTTCGAGATGAGGAGCCACATCGGGTCATTGTGACCCGACCCGGACTTGGATATCAGCTGGCCGAGCCCATAGCAGTATCCGCTTAAGGTCTACAGGCATTGTACCGGGATGGCGCACCTGCGGGACCGTCTTGGTCCGCTGTCCCTCTGCACGATCAAAGAGCGATGGCCGCATACCAGGTGGGTCGGGACTGGGAGGAAGTCGCCGAGATCATCAAGAGTGGTGCCTTCTCTGGTAAATTGTTGTTCAGGTGTCGAAGGCGGTCGTGGTACCCGTTCCGGAACCGGAATCGGTCATCCTCGTAAACAGGCAGGTTTCTCAGTTGCTCGGGTGGAACGTTGTACCGCCGCGTTCGCTGCGACGCTTTGTGACAGCAAACACACGCCGGACACTCGACGGACGGCCGCTCTCACTCGAGGAGATCCCGCTTGTCCGTGCGCTCCGATACGGCGAGGTCATTCGCCAGCGTGAGATCCTGCTCGAGCGTTCTGATGGTCGCTCAGTGACGTGTCTCGTGAATGCGGCCCCGCTGTTCCTGAACCGCCGCAAACAGTTCGGTGCTATCGCGGTTTTTCAGGACATCACCAGCCGTGCAAGCGAGCAGCGTCTGCGCGAGGAACTCTTTACCTTTGTCTCGCATGAACTGCGTACTCCCTTGACGGTCGTCGAAGGGATTGCTCAGCTTCTCGTGACTAATTGGGAAGAGCTGAGTGTCGAGGAACGCGCGACACTGCTACGAGATCTCCTGACTGCTACTCGTTCCTTGCGGGACATGCTCGAGCGCATGCTCCAACTGGCGGAACTGCAGAAGGCAGGTACACAGCAGATGAGAATTTCCACTCTGGTTACCGATCTTGTGTCCGCAGTGATACAGGAACTGGCCGACGAGCTTGCGCCGTTTCGAGTGGAGGTTCAGGTCCCTCCTGATTTGACGGTTGATATCGTCCCCTTGCACGTGGTGCAAGCCTTGCGGAGCGTCATCCACAACGCTGCCAAATACAGCCCTCCCGGGGATCGGATCGAGATCGGGGCGTATCGGGAAGGTGCAGAGGTTCGTATCCAGATCCGGGATTATGGGCCAGGCGTCGAGCCCGAACTCCATTCGCGTCTCTTCCAGCCGTTCCAACGTGGACGTTCTCACGGAAAACCCGGGCTCGGTCTTGGCCTCTACCAGGCCAAGTTGCTTGTCGAAGCCAACGGGGGTCGCATCTGGCACGAAGCACCAGGAGGGCAAGGCGCTGTATTCGTCTTGGCGTTCCCCGAGCGATCAAGCAGCACAACCGACCAGAGTGACGCCCCGATCCCGCACCACGTCGGATGAGAGTCGCTGGAGGAGGCGGTGACGTAGCTCGGACAGGGCATCCGACGCGCACCGGCCACAACCAGTGAGAAACACATACCCCTGTGTTGTTGCCACCAGACCGACTGCGACCCACTGACTGGGAGCAGGTTGCGTGACGTAGTATCGGAGCGTCCACGGACCAAGAATGTCCTCGCGCCACTCCTCAGTGCGCTGCTGCGATTGCAACCGGGTTTCCATTGGACACTCCCTCCCGCGGGGAATCTCCCGCTGCTTCTAGAGTAGTCCGTTGGGCGGCTTCTCGTGTTACAGCATCGTGACAGAAGATGAGCAGTCGGTTGCCAAGGAATCGGTGCAGTGTGCACAGTCGCAGGCGGCGCGTTGCGGGAGGAGACGCGAGGGCTCATACTTGGGCCTAAGGACGAGAGGAAGGTGGCTTGAGGCCGTGGTTGCCCGTGCGCGAGTTCGTGAGACTACGCTCCTTGTCGGGGCTGCAACCGATCCTGGTCCCGTTCGAGAGCAGAACGAAGATGCGGTCCTCGTGGTCGACCCGACCAGTCCGGAGGCGCAAGAGAACGGTGTTCTCTTAGCTGTCGCGGATGGGATGGGTGGCTATCGCGGAGGAGA
>DAOTWO010000307.1:0-2233 GCA_034435855.1 Thermomicrobium sp.
CGAGCGTCCACACCGCGGGCGTTCGCTTGGTCCTTTTGAGTCGTTTCGTGTGTTGCCACCAGTGGAGCGACCAAGCAAGATCGTGGCGGTCGGGTTGAACTATGCTGCCCACGTCACAGAGAACGATCCGACGAGGAAAATCCCTGACGAGCCGGTTTTGTTTCTCAAGCCACCAAGTGCGCTCCTTGGTCACGGGGGGACGATTCTCTTGCCACCCGGGAATCGGATTGACTACGAAGCGGAGCTCTGCCTTGTTGTTGGTCGATGGGCACGGCGCGTGCCCGAGTCGCAAGCGCTCGGGTATCTCCTCGGATACACCTGTGGGAACGACGTTAGTCATCACGACTTTCAGTACAAGGACGGCCAATGGGGCCGCGGGAAGGGGTTCGACACGTTTTGTCCGTTAGGGCCGTGGATTGAGACAGGACTTGACCCAAGCGACCTTGCGATTCGGTCGCGCTTGAACGGGGAGCTACGCCAGAACAACCGCACGAGCCAGATGCTTTTCTCCCCTGCTTTTCTCGTTTCGTTCATTTCACACGTCATGACGCTGGAGCCGGGTGACATCATCATGACAGGGACCCCTTTGGAGTAGGGCCGATGAAGCCTGGAGATGTTATCGAGGTGGAGATCGAGGGGATTGGCGTCCTCCGCAATCTCGTTGGTGCGCGTGACGATCAAGTTTCAGGAGGCTTGGGGTGGCCGAGGCGTCAGAATTGCTGCGTTTCGTTCGCGCGATCGGCCGCCTAAAGACGCTGCGTCGGCAGGGCTGGATCGACCGCGGAGTGCGCGAGCCGGAGTCGGTGGCTGATCACAGTTTCCGGCTCGCGCTAATGGCGTGGGTGCTGGCACAGAGGCGTCCGGACCTGGATGCGACCCGGGCAATGCTCCTCGCACTCGTGCACGACGCGGCCGAGGCGATTGCGGGTGACCGGACTCCATTTGATGCGGCACTTCAGGCTGGGGCGGAGCCGGCAGTCCTCTTCCGTCAGCGACCGGTGTACGATCCCGAGGCCGAAGCACGGAAGACAGCTGCCGAGCGGGCCGCCCTCCGCGAGCTCGCGGCATTGCTCCCGGCGCCGGTTGGCGAGCGTCTGATCGAAACATGGGAAGAATATGAAGCGGCTCTGACAGCGGAAGCACGTTTCGTTCGCCAGCTGGATAAGCTTGAGACGGTGCTCCAGGCCCTAGAGTATCGCGAGCGCCAACCAGACTTGATTATCGACTCGTTTATCCTGGGAGCGCTCGACGAGGTGACTGACCGATCGCTGCGGGAGCTCCTGGAGCAGGCGCTCGCTGAGGCGGGGTGGCCTTCAGCCGGAGCGGGCTGACAACAGGCCCGGAGCGCCGTGGCTCGTACGGCACGAGCAGGAGAGGAGGGGGCGGATGCCGTTACTCGGTCAGCTCCTCGTCATCGTGATCCTGCTGGCGGTGAATGCGTACTTTGCGGCAGCCGAGATCGCGGTCGTCTCGGTCCGACGAGCATATCTCCAAGCGCTCGCGGAAGAAGGTAATGCTGCGGCACGCTCGGTGTTGCGTCTGCTCGAGGAGCCGTCCCGTCTCTTGTCGACGATCCAAGTCGGTGTCACCCTTGCCACCTTCTTTACGTCGGCTGTTGGTGCTGTCTCGCTAGCTTCACCACTCGCACAACTCCTTGTTCGACTACCGCTCAGCGAGCAACAGGCCGCTGCACTGGCGCTCATCATCGTCACGGCTGGCCTTTCTTTCGTGAGCATCGTGCTCGGGGAACTCGTGCCCAAAACACTCGCTGTCCACCATGCCGAGCGAATAGCGCTGGCGAGTGCGGGTCCGCTCGCGTTCTTGGCGCGAATTACCGCGCCTGTTGTCTGGCTCCTCTCGAGTGTGACGACCATTGTGTTGCGTGGGCTTGGCGTGGCGCATCCTGGGCGAGTACCGAGTGTGACACGTGAGGAACTCCTCACGCTGCTTGATGTCGCGGCGCGGGAGGGCGCAGTGAGCCAAGACGAAGCCCGCCTCGTTGAGGATGCTTTCGAGTTCGGCGAGATTACCGTCCGGACGGTCATGGTTCCTCGTGTTGATATGGTCACTGTGTCGGCAGGCACCCCGCTGGAACAGGCGGTTGAGCAGTTCTTCCGCACTGGTCTCTCGCGCCTTCCTGTGGTGGGAGACTCACCGGACGATATCCGCGGCATTCTGTATGTCAAGGATGTCTTCCGGTTCGTCTGGCAGCAACCAGAAGCGAGGACGCTTC
>DAOTWO010000308.1:0-1981 GCA_034435855.1 Thermomicrobium sp.
CCCCCACCGTTTCGTCCTTCCCGGCGCTGCGAGAGTGCAGCTCGCAGATACCCCCGCTTAGCCCTGATGCACGCTGCCACAGCCCGATAAGATCCTTCACGGCTGAACACACAAACAATCGATAGCCACATATCCTGCACTTGCAGCAAGATATCCACGCCTGTCCGACCACCGACTTCGCTCTTGATTTCGCAGGCCCGTGGCGTGCTCTCTCCCTCCTATTTCGGCATGCATCGATCCACAGAGCACCGTTGGCCCCTGGCTGAGCCCGCCCCATCCCCACCGCTGCTCGTTGGCGCAACGCGAAGCAGTACCAGAGGGTGTTGAGCCCCTGATGCATTCCTGCCAGTCTTCCTCTTCCGTAGCCCCTTGACGCTCACCGCGCACCCTGCTACCCTCGCCGCGGTAAATGTGTTGTGGGGGAGGGAGCGCTGTGCTCGTCCGCATGCCCGGTCGTTCCAGGTGACGCCGAGTCATCCCTTCGGTCAATTCGTGAGATCGAGCAATCAGGGTTCATGACAGCGAGAGGAGCACGGCGTGCCCAAGAAGAAAGTTCAGAAGGTTGTCCTCGCCTACTCCGGCGGGCTCGATACATCGGTCATCCTCAAGTGGATCAAAGAAACGTACGACTGCGAGGTCATCACTGTCACTGCCGACGTTGGCCAAGGTGAAGATCTCTCCGGCATCGAGGCCAAGGCCCTCGCTACCGGTGCGTCGAAGGCCTACGTCCTCGATCTCCGCGAGGAATTCCTTACGCACTACGCCTTCCCTGTCCTTCGCTCCGGCGCCGTTTACGAGCGCAAATACTTGCTCGGCACGAGCTTCGCTCGACCGCTCATCGCCAAATATCAGGTCGAGATCGCCAAGCGTGAGGGAGCTGACGCCGTCGCCCACGGTTGCACCGGCAAGGGGAATGATCAAGTCCGCTTCGAACTCACCTATAAAGCGCTCGCCCCGGAACTCACCGTCATCGCCCCTTGGCGTGAGTGGGATCTCTCTGGTCGCGAAGCACTGCTCGAGTACGCCGCCTCACGCGGCATCCCCGTCTCGCAGTCCAAAGAGAACATTTATAGCCGTGACCAGAATCTTTGGCACCTCTCGCATGAGGGCGG
The DNA here is from genome assembly GCA_034435855.1 of Thermomicrobium sp. Classification (GTDB taxonomy): domain Bacteria; phylum Chloroflexota; class Chloroflexia; order Thermomicrobiales; family Thermomicrobiaceae; genus Thermomicrobium. The sequence continues at coordinate 1,113 of DAOTWO010000308.1, forward strand.
CGAACTGGAGGATCCCTGGCAAGCCCCGAACGAGCGTGTCTACCAGATCACCGCGAGCCCTCAGGCTGCCCCTGATCAGCCTGAGGAGATCGTTGTCGGCTTCGAACAGGGCTACCCCGTCAGTCTGAATGGCGAGCGACTCCCGCCCGTCTCTCTTATGCAACGCCTCAACGAACTTGGCGGACGCCATGGCATCGGCCGTATCGATCTTGTCGAGAACCGTCTCGTTGGTATGAAGTCTCGGGGCGTCTATGAGCAGCCCGGCGCTACCATCCTCTCCATCGCCCACAAGGAGCTCGAGTCGCTCACCCTCGACCGCGAGACGATGCACTTCAAGGACATGCTCGCTCTAAAATACGCCGAACTTGTGTACTATGGCCTCTGGTACACCCCGCTACGCGAAGCGCTCGATGCCTTTGTGGACGTCACCCAACGCCCGGTGACTGGCGAAGTGCGACTCGTCCTCTACAAGGGCAACTGCATCCCCACCGGTCGTCGCTCGCCACAGAGCCTCTATAGCATCGAGCTGGCGACCTTTGGCGCGGATGCCATCTATGACCAACGCGATGCCGAAGGCTTCATCAATTTGTTCGGGCTCCCGCTGAAGGTCGCCGCTTTGCTCCGGCAGCGGAGCCCGAACTCTTAACACGTGGCTCAACTTCGAGGTGACAAAACGGGGGTGCCTTCGGCACCCCCGTTTACCCGTGCCGCTTTCTTCAACTTATCCCCAAGGATGGATCGTCGGCGAGTTGATGGCAATCATCATCCAGATGATCAGCCCAAGGACGTTAAGCCCAACGAATGTCACGAATGCCAAAAATCCCCACCCGTACCGGAATTCGTACCCGAAGAGCGGCTGCTGCGCCGCC
>DAOTWO010000309.1:0-15682 GCA_034435855.1 Thermomicrobium sp.
GCCCGGCAGCTCCGGCTGCGCAGTGACCGCTGGGGGTTCGACCCGGAGATCACTGCCCAGATCCTCAAGCGCGGCTATCGAATCTACGAAGTGCCGATCTCCTACAATGGTCGCGAGTATTGGGAAGGGAAGAAGATCACCTGGCGTGACGGCCTGACCGTGTTGGCGACGCTCGTCCGCTACCGGCTGTTCGACTGAGCAGCGAGGCGGGGGACTGCATGGACGCGGTCATCGCGGTCGACTTTGGCGCGACAAACCTGCGCGCAGCGCTGGTCCGTCGTGATGGGACGCTCGTCCATCATCACACGACCGCAACAGGGGCGCGTGACGGCGTTCTGGCGGTTGTGGAGCGAATTGTGCGGTTGGTCGACCAAGTAGCAGCAGAGGCAGGAGTCGATCGCTCGGTGCCGGTAGGAGTGGTTGCCCCCGGGCCGCTGGAGCCAGCCAGTGGTGTGGTGTTATTCGCGCCGAACCTGGTGGGTTGGCAGCACGTGCCGTTGCGTCGGTTGCTGGAAGAGCGACTTGGGCGGCGGGTCGTTCTCGGGAACGATGGAAATGGTGCGGCGCTGGGTGAGGCCCTGTTCGGTGCTGCCAAAGGGTGCCGCCACCTGATCCACATCATGTTGGGGACGGGGGTCGGAGGCGGAATCATCTCGCACGGTCAGCTGGTCGAAGGGGTACGTGGACTTGGCACCGAGGTTGGGCATGTGCCGGTCGATCCCAATGGTCCTCGCTGTCACTGCGGCGGCGTTGGTTGTATCGAGGCGTACATCGGTGGATGGGCGCTTGCGCGCGACGGCGAAGCCCTGATCAGCTCGGGCCGCTCGGAGTTCCTCCGAGAGCTGGCTGGCGATGGGCCGGTGACGGCGGCGCATGTGGTCGAGGCTGCGCAACACGGTGATGCAGGAGCGCGCGCGATCCTCGAAGGTGCAGCCCGAGCGCTTGCCGCTGGGCTCGCCGGACTGGTGAATGTGTTCAATCCGCAGCTGATCGTCATTGGCGGTGGTGTGGCGCGAGCTGGCGACCTCCTGCTTGAGCCGCTCCGCCGTTGGTTGCCGGTCTACGCGATCCACTACATCGCTGAACATGTGGAGGTGCGGCGCTCGGCGCTTGGGGACGATACCGGACTCTACGGCGCCGCAGCCCGTGCCTTCCTCGCTGGCGAGGGGGCAGGCGCAGAGATTCGCCTGCCCTGAGCCATCGGGAGGACGAGCTTCGTGGGCGACCGGCCCACCAATACGCGATGGCCTTCGCTGCGGCTGACCCGGCGCCAGCTCGCTCTGTTAGGCACCGGTCTGCTGCTCTTTACCTGTCGTCGGAACGAGCCGGCTCCGACTCCGACCACTCTTCCTGCTGTGACGCCAACGACGCCAACTCGTCCTACACCGGTTCCGACCCCGGTGTTGACGCCGACACCCCGTCTAACACCGACACCGCGTGCGACATCAACGCCGCAGTCTGCACGCATCTTCGTCCGTCTGCAACTCAACGAACCACGGAGTCATGACTTCAACGCTGATCCCGCTTGTGGAGGTGAACCGGAGCTCTTTGCAGGACTCGTCCGTTTGACGCCAGAGTATGACGTGCGACCTGACTGGGCAGAACGTTGGGACATCTCAGCCGATGGCACACGCTGGGTGTTCACACTCCGACGCATGAGCGCTGGCTGGTCGAATGGCGATCCGGTGCGGGCATCAGACTTCGTCTGGTCCTGGCAACGCATGCTGGATCCGGCGCAACCCGCGCCGCAGGCGGAGCTCCTTGGTGTCGTCGGCAATGCACGCGCTGTGCGCCAGGGGCTGCTGCCCCCGGAGGCACTCGCCGTCCACGCTCTGGATGATTGGACACTTGAGGTAGAGTTGGAACGTCCCGCTGGCTACTTCCTGTGGATTCTCGGCACCCCTGGGTTTCTCCCGGCACATCGTCCGTCTGTCGAACGTTGGGGGAACAGCTGGACTGAGGCTGGTCGCTGCGTCTCCAATGGTCCGTTTCGGCTCATCTCATGGGAGCGTGGTTCGGGGTACGTGCTTTCGCCGAATCCATACTACTGGAATCGTCCCGCTCTCGCTCTCGACAGCTGTATGGTCATGGTGGCACAGCCCAACGAGCCACTGCTCCCCTTCTTTCAGGGGCGGGTGGATTTTGCAGCCGTTCCGCAGGAACTCCTACCGGAGGTCACGAGCGACGAAAGCCTGCTCGAACGGCTGCAACGAAGTATCTTGCCAGAGACCTGGTTCCTGATCGTGCAACCTGACGCTCCTCCGTTTGACCAAGTGGAGTTCCGCCGGACGCTCAGCCGAGCAATTGATCGAGAGCGACTCCGTCAGCTTGTCTACGGCGCAGTCGAGCCGGCTGTGACGCTTGTCCCGCCGGGGGTGCCGGGGTTTGTACAGGACGCCAGCCTGCAGGAGATGCACCGCTTTGCACCGCTGGAGGCCTACCAAACTTGGGAACCGTTCCGTGAGCGGGCGGCGCCTCTGCTCCGGGTCACCGCTCCCGCGTCGAGTTCGCCGGTGGAGGAAGCAGTTCTGCAGGACGTCATTGCTCAGCTGGCGGTGAATTTGGGCGTTGGGGTCGAGCTCGAGCGCCTGGAGGGGCAGGCGTGGGTGCGCGCGGTCAGTGACGGAGCCTTTCAGCTCCTCTGGTGGCGCTGGCCGTTCCCATTTCCCGACGGCGCGGCGCTCTACGAGTGGCTCTTCTCCCGTGAGCGGAAGGCGTTACAAGGACTACGCTGGTTGAGCGATGAACTGGAGCGATTCTTCGCGCTGGCCCGCGGCGAGACGGAACTCTCGCGGCGGCTTGGCGCTTATCGGCAGTGTGAGTTAGTGATTCAAGGGGACAGTGTTGCGATCCCTGTCGTCCATCCTGCCGCGAGCTTTCTCGTCCAGCCCTGGGTGGTGAGCTTGCCGCGTGCGCGAGACGGGATGCTGGTCGGCCCTGGCGCACTCTTCAGTCGTTTCCTGAGTAACGTCGTGGTCCGTCAACGATCAGGCTAATGGATCCTGGTATTGTCCACTGGTAGGAGCGGGCCGGATCACTGTTCGCTCCCACTCTGACATAGTTGTTCACTCCGCCATCTCTGTTGGGCAAGGCGGGCGCGGCAGAGCCCGGGAACTCCACGCGGCGTATAAGGGCAGAGGCCAACTGAATGATGATTCCCGCATGATCGCCCGGCTGATCGGTACCACTGAGTCAAGTTCAAGCACTTATGACCTGGCCCTTCGTGCCTTCTCGACCGAAAGGTGGGGTGGTGGATCCCAACAGATTTCCGGGTGGGTACTTGACTGTGGGCACGGTGCCGTCTTCGCGACGGTTGATCAGCGGTGTGTCGTCGTGACCACAATGCCGAGAGGATCAAGTGTCAGAAAGTAACGGGCAGAGGCGAGTAGCGAGTCTGTCTTTCGGCGAGGAAAGGTGGGTGGTGGCTGTTTGTGCCACACAACTCAGATAAGGCGGGCATCCTCCCGAGGATGGTGCTGTGAACAAGGACTGACGCTGCCGGATCTCCTCTGCGGGACTCCATCCACCAATTTCTCGCTCTCTGAGCCGGTGAACGTCGTGTGTCACTCTCCCCCGGGCCCTGGGTTGATGCATCGTCCCGGCAAACGACGCGTGAGGCATGCCCCCTCTCCGAGCGTGAGGGGAATGAGCAACCCACCTGGGACAGTGACGGCCGGGAGCTCCTCAGAAGCGTGCTCATCGATTTTCGTCTACCGCGTGGTGGAATGGCGCCTCGATCTTACCAGACTGCAAGGATTCCACCCTCCTGATGGCCTTCTGCCCATGCTATGATGGCCGACGATCCTGCGCGAAGGAGTGTCACGGAGCGCAGTTACGTTGGCTTTTGGGCGATTGAGGTTCGGAAGAGGAGGATGCAGTGAGTGAGATCCATCCCCGCTTCCTCTGGTGGAATGGTCGGCAGATGCAGTGGGAAGAGGCGACCGTCCATGTGACGGAACTTGGCTGGTCGACGGTTGGTGCGGTCTTCGAGGGAATTCGTGCGTACTGGAACGCCGAGACGGGCGAAGCGTATGTGTTTCGGCTCCGCGAGCATTTGGAGCGCCTGCTCCGCTCGATGCGACTGGTGCGGCTCGCACCGCGCTGGAGCATTGGTGAGCTCAGTGAGGCGATCCTGCAGCTTCTGCGAGCGAACGAGTGTTGCGAGGACACATACATTCAGCCAGTTGCTTATCGAGCTGCGGGGCCGAAGACACTGAGCGGGTTCTCTGAAGAGTCAGGCCTGTACATCACGACCCGTCCGATGCCCTCGCATCTGCTTTCTGGGAAAGTCGTTCGTGCCAAGGTCAGCTCCTGGCGACGGATCAGTGACGACGTGATGCCTCCGCGAGTGAAGAACATTTCGAACTACCGCAATGGGCAGTTAGCTGCGATGGAGGCGATTCTGGACGGATATGACCAGGCGATTCTTCTCAATACGGAGGGGAAAGTAGCTGAGGCGCCAGGGGCCTGTATCATGCTGGTCCGCGATGGGAAGCTGATAACTCCTGATATTACCCAGAGCATTTTGGAAAGTATCACTCGTGACGCACTCTTGCGGCTTGCCCGCGAGGAACTCGGGCTCACCATTGAGGAACGTCCGGTCGACCGCACCGAGCTTTACATCGCTGAAGAAGTCTTCCTTTGTGGGACGGCGGCTGAGATCACGGTCGTGGGCGAAATCGATCACTATGTGATCGGCGATGGCAAACCAGGGGCGGTGACGCGCGCGTTGGAGCGACTCTACCACGATATCGTGCGTGGAATCGATCCGCGCCGGCCCGACTGGCGGACGCCAGTCGGGCTCGCGCAGCTCGCGACGGCACGCCGGACGAGTGGCTGAGGAGTGGGCTCCTCACGACGTGTGGTTGAACCAACCCTCGTCGCGCATGCGGAGGACGGCACGCTCGAATGCCTCGACCGTCCGGTCAATATCGTCGGGCGTATGGGCGACGCTGAGGAGCCCGCCACCGTGAAAGAGGTCAATGCCCTCGTTGACCATCGCCTGGTAGAGCGTCGTGGCGAGCGCCGGTGACATTCCGGTCTTGAGCACGATCGGAGAGACCCCCTCCGGCATGCGGATGTCTTCTCCGCGCTGGTTGGTGCAGGTGTGGCCGAGCGCGATGTGGAAGACAGAGCTCTCGCCCCACACGAAGCCCGGAATGCCGTGGGTGACAAGTACCTGGTTCATGCCGCGGCGGAGGCGTGCCGCCATGGCATCAGCGTGCCGTTGAACGGCTGGGTCAGCGACGAACTGGAGGCAGGCACAACCGGCAGCTGCCGACAGCGGGTTCGCGTTGAACGTCCCTGGGTGCGCAACGCGTCGCCGATTCCACTCTGGATCGTCACGGAACTCGAGCAGTGCCATGATATCGGCACGGCCACCGACAGCACCACCTGGTAGCCCTCCGGCGACGATCTTCGCCATCGTCGTGAGGTCGGGGCGGATGCCGAGGAGGCCTTGGACTCCGCCTGGAGACCAGCGGAAACCGGTGATGACCTCATCGAAGATGAGGAGTGTTCCAGTGCGCTCGGTGAGTTCACGCAGCCGATGCAGGAAGCCTTCCGGAAGAGGGATCGAGGCCCAGGAGGCACCGCTCGGTTCCAGGATCACTGCCGCGATGTCTTTCTCGGCCAATCGGCGCTCGACGAAGTCGAGATCGTTGACCGGAGCAACGACGACCGTGTCGAGGACGGCCCGTGGAACTCCCGGGATCGCTGTCTCCGTGAAGGGCGGCTTTTCGCCGGGTAAGGCGTAATCCTGCCATCCGTGGAAGTGCCCAGCAAACTTCAGGATCTTCTCCCGGCCGGTGTAGGCGCGGGCGAGCCGGAGCGCAAGGAGGGTCGCTTCCGTCCCGGAGGCGGTGAACTTGACCCGCTCGCACGAGGGCTTGAGCAGGCGGATCCGCTCAGCCCACTCGAGTTCGAGGTCATGGCCGGCCCCATAGTGGGTACCGCGGCGGATCTGCACCTGGACGGCTTCCACGATCGCGGGATGAGCGTGGCCGAGGAGGAGCGCACCATGTCCCATGGTGTAGTCGATCAACTCGTTCCCGTCGACATCCCACTTGCGGGAGCCGCTCGCGTGCGCGACATAGAGGGGGAATGGTTTCTGGTAGCGGACGTCATGGGTGACGCCGCTGGGGAAGTCGCGGAGAGCCCGTTCGTAGCGGGCCTGTGAGGTGGGGTGCTTGGCGCGATACTCTTCTTCAATCGTCAGTGTCCGCCGAGCCATCGTCCTGCCTCCTTCAAGCGCTCTCGGCTCACCGCAGGCGATTATCGGCCACGCTGGCTCGTCTTTCCAAGCGAGGCGATCACCAGAAAGAGGAGGTGAATGGATGCGTCTTGCTGCACTGCCACGTTTCCCGCTCGCTCAACTTCCCACGCCGCTCGAGGAAGCACCAAGCCTGAGCAGAGTCCTCGGGGATGTGCGTGTCCTTGTCAAACGTGACGACCTCACAGGACTCGCGCTCGGCGGGAACAAGACACGGAAGCTGGAGTACCTCATCGGCGATGCACGAGCCCGTGGAGCGACTGTCGTCCTGACTGAGGGGCCAGCACAGTCTAACCACTGTCGGCAGACTGCTGCGGCTGCGGCACGGGCTGGCCTGCGCTGTCTCTTGGTTCTGAACAGTTTGGAACCTGATCCGCCTCTGCAGGGAAACCTGTTGCTTGACCATCTCTTTGGTGCTGAGGTGCATCTTGTCGCTGAGCGTACAGCACGCCGAGCACTGCTCGAGCGCCTGGCTCGCGAGCTCGAGCAGCGTCATGAGCGACCATACGTCATCCCCACGGGCGGCTCGACACCAGTTGGTGCGGTAGCCTACGTGCGCGCTGCGTTGGAGCTCGCTGAACAGCTCGTCGAGCGGGGGATCCAGGCGTCACGGGTGTATCTCGCGACCTCGACATCGGGCGGGACGCACGCGGGTCTCGCGCTGGGTGCCAAGCTCCTCGGTTCGCCCTTTCATGTTGTCGGTGTGGCAGTCGAAGACGATGCGCTGGCGATCCGTGAGCGGGTTGCCACGCTTGCCAGCGAGACCGCGGCGCTCCTTGGTCTCGATGTCAGGATCGTGCCGGAGGAGATCGTCGTCGACGACCGCTGGGTTGGGCCGGGCTATGGTGTGCCGAGTTCCGAGACGCTGGAGGCGATTCTCCTGGCGGCACGAACCGAGGGGCTTGTGCTGGATCCCGTGTACACTGGCAAGGCGATGGCAGCGCTGGTCGGGCAAGTACGTCGCGGAGAGGTTACTCCGGGCGAAACGCTCGTCTTTCTTCACACCGGCGGAACTCCAGCCCTTTTTGCCCAAGCCGACCAGCTGGCAACAGTCTTCCGCAGCGGGTCGATGGGAGAACGGTGAGCGGGGAGCTGTACGCCGACGTCGTCCTCGAGTTGGAACCGGGGGAGCGCCGCCCGGTACTCACCTACCTCGTCCCACCCGGCCTGGTCGAGCAGATCCAACTCTACCAGGCAGTATGGGTGCCGCTGCGGGACACTGTCCAGCTCGGCGTCGTGGCTCGGCTCCACGATGAGCGTCCCCCGTTCACTGTTCGCCCACTCGTCGGCGCTATCGAACCGGCGTACGCCCTGACGCCGGTGCAGTGGGCACTCGCCGAGTGGTTAGCCGAGGAGACGCTCTGCACGCTCTGGGAGGCGGTCGCGCTTTTCCTGCCGCCGAGGCTGACCCAGCGGGTCGAGTACGTGCTACGGCCAACCGGGATCGTTCCGGCTGGGCGCATCTCATCTGTGCACCGGCAGTTACTCGAGCTCCTGGCCCGACGAGGACCGCTTACCCTCGAGCAGGCGCGGCGCGCGCTCGGACGATCGCTCGCGCACGTTGTCGAACGGGCGATCGAGGCGGGGACGATCGAGCGGATTCCAGTGGTGCGACCGGTGCAGCGTGTTGCCTACGAGCGGTTCCTGCGCGCACGTCCCAACCCGGCCTTGTTAGACGAGACCATGCGTGCAGCGTACGAGGCGATCGTGCGCTGGCAAGCGGAACACGAGGGTGCCTTGTTGCCGCAGGCACAGCTGCTACGGCTTGGGCTGTCGCCAGCGATGGTGCGTGAACTGGTCAGGCGAGGAGCGGTTGAGTTGGTCGAGTTCCCACGCAGCGCGCTGGCGCTTGCGAGCGGCGAGGTCGACCGACCACTGACGCTCACATCCGAACAGCAGCGTGCCTGGGAAGAGATCCGAGCGGCGTTCGACTGCGATCCTCCTCAGGCGGTGCTCCTGCATGGCGTGACTGGCAGCGGGAAGACAGAACTCTACTTACGGGCGATCGGTGAGTGCCTCCGACGTGGCCGGCAAGCGATCGTGCTGGTGCCGGAAATTGCGCTGGCAACCCAGGTCGTCCAGCGGGTTGCAGCACGGTTTCCCGGTCGGACTGTGCTCCTGCACAGCGGCTTGCGCGAGGCGGAACGAGTGGCGAGCTGGGAAGCGATCCGAGAAGGGCGGGCCGACGTCGTTGTCGGCCCCCGTTCGGCCCTCTTTGCGCCGCTGCGCGATATTGGGCTGATTGTCGTCGATGAGGAGCATGAAGCGGCCTACAAGCAGCAGGAGCCGGCGCCACGTTACCACGCGCGAGCAGTGGCGCAGCGGCTCGCTGAACTCACTCGCGCGCTGCTCGTGTTGGGAAGCGCAACACCAGACGTGGTGACGATGTACCAGGCCGCAAGTAATCGGCTGCGTCTTGTGCGTCTGCGAGAACGGGTTGGTCCCGCGGTACTTGGTCGGCAGGGGCAGGTGGAGCGAGTACGCCTTGCCCTGCCGCGGGTTGAAGTCGTCGACATGCGACTCGAGCATCAACTCGGCAATCCGGGTCTTTTCAGTCGGGCGCTCTTGCGGGCGATCGCCGAGGCGTTGCGGAGCGGTGAGCAGGTGCTCCTCCTCATCAACCGGCGGGGACTAGCGACGCTTGTCCAATGTCGCTCGTGTGGGCACGTGGAGAGTTGTCCGCTCTGTGATGTGCCACTGGTGTTCCATGCCGATCGGCGCCAGCTCATCTGCCACCGCTGTGATTTCCGGCGTCTACCAAGCGCAACGTGTCCGGCTTGTGGGCGACCGACACTTGGCTACTATGGGGCAGGGACGCAGCGAATTGAGCGGGAAGTGCGGCAACATTTTCCCACCGCACGGGTACTCCGCTGGGATCAGGACGTGGTGCGCCAAGGTGCCGACCCGCGGCGACTGCTGCAGGCTGTGCTGCGGCGCGAGGTCGATGTGATTGTTGGCACCCAGATGGTCGCAAAGGGGTTCGACTTTCCAGCGGTGACTGTGGTCGGGATCGTTCACGCTGATAGTGCCATCTATCTACCGGACTACCGGTCAGCTGAGCGAGCGTTCCAGCTTCTCACGCAGGTGGCTGGTCGGGCTGGCCGACATCTTCCGCGTGGGCATGTCGTAATCCAGTCCTACACGCCGGAGCACTACGCGATCCGCGCAGCGAGCCGACAGGACTACGAGACCTTCTATGAGGAGGAGCTCGCCTTCCGGGAGCGACACGGTTATCCACCGTTCCGACGGCTAGTGCGCCTCCTCCTTCGCCACCGCGACGAGGTAGCAGGGCGGCTGGCTGCTGAAGAGGTCGCCGAACGCCTGCGCGCAGAGGCGCGACGGTGCGCTGCACAGGACATTGAGGTCCTCGGGCCGACTCCCGCCTTTGTGAGTCGGATTCGCGGTTTCTACCAGTGGCAGCTCTTGGTTCGCGGAGCGGATGGCCCACGGGTCGTTGCCGGGGTTTCCCTGCATGGTGGCTGGATTGTCGACGTTGATCCGGTCAGCTTACTCTGAGCGGCTATACTTTCTTCATAGTGAGGCGTGAGGAAACGGGAACGTATGGCAGTGCGAACCATCATCACCGAAGGCGATCCACGGCTCCGGCAGAAGTCGCTGCGGATTAGAACGGTCGACGACGAGGTACGGCGACTGGCGCAGGATCTCTGGGACACAGTGCGGGCGGCACGCGGACTCGGGCTGGCGGCGCCCCAGATCGGTGTGCTGCGCCGGATTATCGTTGTTTCCATCCCTCCGGACTACGTTGAGGAAGGAGATCCGGGGGTCGAGCTCACACTGATCAATCCGGAGATCGTGCGCGCGAGCGGCCGGCAAGTCGGGCTTGAGGGCTGCCTGAGTATTCCTGGTTGGTACGGTGAGGTGCCGCGCTTCATGCACGTAACCGTGAAAGCCCTGGATCTTGACGGTCGCGAAGTGCGGATCAAGGGCAGCGGGCTTTTGGCACGGGTGCTTCAGCACGAGATTGACCATCTGGATGGGATCCTCTTCATCGACCGGATCGAGGATCGGTCGACGCTCCGGTACATCCCGGACGAGGAAGAAGAGGAATCTGTGACGGCTGCTGCCTCCTGAGCTGCTAGAGGACGATCTCGGCCTGGTGGACGCGGCTCTGTTCGGCGATGAGGATGGCGTCGATCGTCGCCAGTGTCTGGTCGAGTTGGTCTGTCTCGTTAAAGACGACGTAGTCGAACTCGTAGACCTGGGCGAGTTCGCGCGAGGCGGTTGCGATCCGCTCCATTAGTGTCGCCGGGTCGTCGGTCTTACGAGCACGCAAGCGCTGCATCAGTTCGGCCATTGAGGGCGGGGCGAGGAAGATCAGGATCGCTTGCGGAATGATCCGGCGGATCGAGGCGGCGCCCTGGACGTCGACCTTGACGACGACCGTCTTGCCGCTCCGCAGTGCCCGCCGCACCCGCTCTTTCGGGACGCCGTAGAGATGGCCGTACACTTCGGCCGATTCGAGGAACTCCCCGCGCTCGCGGGCCGCGAGGAACTCCTCGCGGTTCATAAAGATGTAGTGCACGCCGTCGATCTCGCCGGGACGTCGTGGACGTGTCGTCGCAGTGACGGCGAAGTAAAAGTCAGGATGCGCCTGGCGCATCCGCTCGATGACCGTATCCTTACCAACGCCCGATGGGCCGGAGATGACGATCAATTTGGGACGGACGCGCTGCCTGAGTTCGTCGAGAAGTTCGTCAGCCTGCGTATTGAATCCGAGGTCGTCCGCCACTGACGCGACCTCCCGTGCCGTCCGCTCCCACCCTGTCGCGACCACCTGGTCGCTCAAGGTGATTGTGCCATAGTTCCCGCTGAGTGTCGGAGCAGAATGCGGAGGCAAGAGTGTGTTCGATATCCTGACGATCGCTGCGCTGGCCGATGAACTACGTCGCACGCTGGTTCGTGGACGTGTCCAAAAGGTCGTGCAGACGGCACCGCTCGGGGTGGCGCTGGAGCTCTACGCGGGTCAGCGCTGGGGGGTGGTTATTGACGTAAGTCCACAAGAACCGCGTCTCTTCCTCTCGCGTGCGGTTCCCGCAGGAGACCCGGAACAGGTCACGCCGTTCCTGCTGTTGTTGCGCAAATACGTCCGTGGTGCGCGCCTGGAAGCGGTTGAGCAAGTGCCGCTGGAGCGGATCTTACGGCTCCGCTTCGCGACCGTGCTCGTGGAAGAACGCCGCAATGGTGTGGAGCGTATCCCAGTCGAGACCGAGCTCGTGATTGAGCTGATGGGCCGCCACAGCAACGCAATTCTGGTCGGCGCCGATGGGCGCATCCTCGACGCGCTGAAGCGGGTGACGCCAGCAATGAGCGCGGCGCGGCCAGTATTGCCAGGTCGCCCCTACCAGGAACCACCGCCACAACTCAAGCGCGACCCGCGGCGTCTCGCCCCAGAGGCGGTGGCTTCGCTCCTCTTGGAAGTCCGCCCGGACGCAGATCTCCCAACCGTGCTCGTCCAGCACCTGGCTGGCTTCAGTCCTCAGATGGCCCGGGAGGCGATTTTCCGTGCCACCGGAGTCTCCACGCTGACTGTGACCGAGGCGCGAGGCGATACCACGCTGCCCGAGCGCTTGGCCACTGCTGTGGCGAGCGTCCTCGAGCCGCTGGAATCCCGGTGCTTCGAACCGACGCTCTACCGGAGCGGAGGCGTGCCGGTTGCCTTCGCTGCTGTGCGACTGCTGTATCTCCAGGGGCTGGACGTGGAGACGTTCCCCACAATCTCACTCGCCATCGAACGTTTCTTTGCTGAGCGTCCCCAGGCGGAAGAGTTCGCGAGCGATCGGTATGCCCAACGGCGAAGGAAGCTTCTTGAGGCGATCGAGCGCGAGCGCGCACGTGTTGAGGCGCGTCTCCGCGCGCTCGAGCAGGAGCAGGCACGTGCGGCCGAAGCAGACCAGTGGCGGCGAATGGGTGAGGCGATTCTCGCGGCCCTTGGAGAACTTGTTCCGGGCCAACGCGAACTTGTGGTTGACGATTTCCGGATCCCGCTCGACCCAGAACGGTCTCCTATCGAGAATGCACAGGCCTACTTCGAGCGCTACCGGAAGGCGAAGGCCGCTGCCGAGCAGGTTCCGGCACGACTGGAAGCGACCCGCTTGGAACTCGAATTCTTGCGGCAGCTCGAAGCGTTGGCGATCGTTGCCGATTCGGCTGAGACGCTCGAGGTGCTGCGGCAAGAGCTCGGCTTTGCCGAAGGGGGAGCGAGTGCAATCCGTGCACCGAAGCGCAGCACACAGCGCAAGCTCCGCATCTGGCGCACGTTGCGCGGCGACCGAATCGTGGTCGGACGAAATGCGAGGGAGAACGATTGGATCACATTCTCGGTCGCTCGTCCGGACGACACCTGGCTGCACGCGCGCGGGCTCGCTGGGGCACACGTCATCATTCAATGGGCAGGTCCCGAAGATCCGCAGGTGCTCGAGCGAGCGGCAGCGCTCGCGGCATGGTTCAGCGAGGGGCGTGAGGGAACGCACGTTGCGGTCGACGTGACGCGACGGCGTCACGTGCGGCGTATCCCGGGAGCAGCTCCAGGACTGGTGCGTTACCGCAACGAGCGGACGCTTCACGTGCGCCCGCGCAGCCCAGAGGAACTCGGTCTACTGGAGGGGTGAGCCATTACACCGGCTTGGCGAACCGGGCAAGCAAGACGCCCAACTCGTACAGCAGATACATCGGTGCTGCGACCAGGAACATGTTGAAGGGGTCGGGTGTCGGGGTGATCATCGCTGCAGCGACCGCGATGACGAGAATCGCAAACTTGCGAAGCGAGGCCAAGCGCTTGGCAGTGACGATGTTGAGCTTCGCCAGGATGAAGATGACGATTGGCAGCTCGAAGACGATACCGACCCAGAGCAGGAGCGTCATATAGAAGGAGAGCACTTCTTCGGCGCGGAATTGGGCCTCGAAGACGCTCCCACCAAAGTGGGAGAGAAAAGTCAGTGCGCGGGGTACGAGGACAAAGAAGGCAAAAGCGACACCTGAGACGAACATGACCGAAACGAAGGGGAGCGCACGGAAGAGATACCGCCGCTCCTTGCGCGTGAGACCAGGGGCCAGAAAGCGCACGATTTGGTAGACGATCACCGGCATCGCGAAGCCGATGCCGAGATACAGGGCGACCTTCGTGTAGGTGATGAACGACTCAGTAGGGGTGATAGCATAGAGACGCTCAATCCCAGACATGCGGACAATCAGCCGCATAGTCGGGAAGGCTAAAGCAAGCCCGATGACAAACCCGACGGCAACAGCGAGGAGAGAAAAGATTAGACGCTGCCGCAACTCCTCCAGGTGCTCCTGGAGGGTCATTTCCTTGTAGAACTCTTCCGGCTCTGGTTCGGGCTCGTTCGGTTGCGGTGCCGACTGCCCGCGGACGCGATCGAGAATGCTAACCATGGTCTCCCCGCAGCTTCAAGGTGCGTTGTATCTCGTCAACAAGCGTAACAGACGGGCGCGGGAACGACGAGTCCCGCGCCCGCTCCGTGTTACAGCTCCGTCGGTCTCACCTTACTGCTTGTTGAGGTGTTCCTCAATGAAATTGATCGCGTCACGCACGGTGACGATATTGGCCGCCTCTTCGTCAGAGATCTCGATGCCGAACTCCTCCTCAAGCTGCATGATCAGCTCGACAAGATCAAGCGAGTCAGCGTTGAGGTCTTTGACGAACTCGGCGTCCAGCGTCACCTCGCTTGGATCAACACCCAGCTGCTCGGCGACAACGGCCTGTACCCGCTCCAGAATTGACGAGGACACGCGAACCACCTCCCCAGCGAACGGATCCTGCATCCGAGGGCGTCCCACTTTCTCCGGTAGTATGACTGAGCGCGGCTGCTTCTGCAAGCGGCAACCGGAGAGGAAGTATCGGCGCCACCTGTTCCTCACAATGGCATCCTTGGTGGTTGACTGCAGTCTCGTGGAGAACGCTCTGCGCCGAAAGCCGGCATTATCGGCATCCTCCGTCTCTTCCAAGGCGGGCCTCTTTTCGTGATGCCCCTGCATACCCGAGCGTATGCTCAATCTTGCACACGTCTTGGGTCAGCGTTCGTTCGGTGATCTGCAGGGGGTAACTTTGACGTTACTCCTGCTATGGTTAGCGGAACACTGCCGTGGCTCCACTGCGATGTTTGAAGCCGATGCCGTGCCGTCTGGCATAGATGGGCGAGACGTGTAGCGCGTCGATGACCTGTTGCATACACGCTTCCCTCCTGGAGGTGTAAGAGTCCGCGTCTATCGTCCGTTCGGATGTGGTGTCCCGCTGCCTGACAGATGGGGGACGATGCACATCTTGCTGTGCATTGCACACCCGTTGTTCGGGGGCCACGAAGCATAGTGAGGGGCTCGAGTAAGCAGGAATGGCGGCAAAATGCCTTCCGCCTGGAGGATGCAGTGTATGATGGCCCGGCCTGAAGGGCAGATTGAGAAGGTGCAGGACTAGGGACAGGTCACCTGCTGCAAGGGGGCCAACTCCGCTCGACGGCCGAGCGCATTCCCGTACTTACCTCACGGCGTAGCTGGCAGCAGACGCGTTGTCCCAACGGGTACCAAGCTGGTAAGCACTGCAAATAGATAGAGAATGCTGTGGGACCGTCTGAGGCCGCAACCTGAGATCGGAGACCGGCCTCGTTTCCTCGGATTTGCGCCCCCGACCTTGTTCAGCGAGGACTGGAGGCATTGGTCGGTGGCCAGCTCCGATACAGGAGGTGCACTCGTCTTAGGAGGCACGCCCACTCCCGGTGGCGAGTTATATCAGCCAGAGTTCTTCCTCGTTCAGCTTCCCGACGATGCGAGGTTGGCGGCAATGGTCCCCAGTACACCGTTGACAAAGCGACTGGAACTCTCTCCCCCATACTGCTTGGCGATCTCGACTGCCTCGTTGATCGCTGCCTTGAGCGGCACGTCTGCCTCGTGTAGGAGCTCGTAGATCGCAATACGCAAGATGTTCCGGTCGACCGGAGGGAGTTGCTCGACCGGGAAGGCAGGTGCTGCCTCACCGATCATCCGGTCGATCCGCTCACGGTCGGCCCAGACGCCGGTCACCAGCCGCTCGGCATAGCGGCGCACCGGCTGGGGGTACTGGGGATCGCTCCGGTAACGTTCGAGGACGTCCTCCAGTCGGTGCCCCGCGACGTCGACCTCGTAGAGAATCTGGAGCGCCAGAATACGTGCCTGGCGTCGGATGCGACTGAGCGTCATCATCGGTACCTCCCGGCCCCCTCGCTGCCTGCCGGATGCTCGTTGTCACCGTCGGTGTGGTCGCGGTGAGTACGCGAGCCATGGGGGACGAATCGACACAGCGAGCAGAGCCGTTCTCGATCACTCAGGGCGATGCGCGGCCCTGCGTTCCGATTGTACCCCTGCTCACGGGCGCTGGCCGGTGAGGAGCTCGGTCAGGAAAGT
>DAOTWO010000310.1:0-1546 GCA_034435855.1 Thermomicrobium sp.
TGAATTCGGTTTCCGGCACACCGTCCCCAATGCGCCCACAGCCAGCGAAAAGGACGGCGCCCGTCGCGGAAGTTGCTGCGACCTTCAGGAAATCTCGTCGCCGCATGCCGTTCTCCAATGTCTGCCTCCTCACACCGAGACAGTCTCGCTCGAACTAGTAATGGCACACCGAACAGTCAGTCCGTGCTCCGTTCTGCTGGTGACACGTAATGCAGTCACCCATGCGCAGGTCACGTACCTGCTTGACCCCCGGCTTGCCCATAGCACCAACGTCGCCGTGGCATGTCGAGCACTGGAATCCAAAACTGAGATGTACCGAGTGCACGAAGTGGCTGTGGTCAGGAAGCTGATGCACCTTGTTCCAGAGAACGGGCTGGTCCTGCTGAAAGGCCGCGACAAGTTTCTGAAGTTCTGGACGTCCCTGCGCTGGGACGATCTTGTGGCACTGCATGCACAGTTCGAGTGATGGAAGTGTCGCCTGCGCGGAGGTGGTGACGTTGCGGTGGCAGTAGGTACAGTCAAGACCAAGAGCTTGGACGTGGACTGAGTGCGGAAACTGGATCGGCTGGGCTTTGACTGGTTGTGCGGTTGGAGCGAGGAAGTAGCTTCTCGCAAGTACCAACACCAGCGGAATCGCCATGATCACCAGAACGACTGCAATGAAGAGGATCAATCGGATGTAGCGCATGCTCTTTGCTCCGTTCCTCACTCAACTCTTGCTGACAACGGACGCGAGCGTTCTCGCGCTTCCTTATACATCCAGTCACTTTAGATCCAGCGTTCCGGCCAGATGTCGTACAGGACCTGAATCCCATTAATGACGTTCACGAAGGAGTAGAGAGCAGCGAGGAAGAAGATTGCGGCGAGGGCGAACAAGACCGGGCGGATTGCCCCGACCTTGGCTGGAAGATCACGAGTCGATATGAGGGACGGAATAATGGCGTAGGCCACCAGCATGTTTGCTGCAAACGCAACGACACATCCCAAAAAGGCCCAAAACCAAATCAGCGCTTGCTGGATCTGTTGCCATTGCTCCGCGGTGACATTTGCCGGTGTCATCTCCGCTCCTCCACGTGGCCCGAGCGGGGAGCTCGGCCTGTCCCATCCCTCCAAAGACCACGGCGGGTCCGGATGGTGGATCCATCCGCTGTGGTCTTGCCGTTGTCGAGACGCTCCACCTGTGAGCGTCTTCACAACCACTCGTAGGATGCTCAGTAAGGCATCCTGTGTCAAGGGTCAAGTGTGTGTTTGTGCAGTGCAAGGTGTGAGGGGAAAAGTTCGATGCGCATTCCATCGCAAGCCTACGTCTCCCTTTGCCAGCGTTACCGACGGTGGCTCACCGCCGAACTTCGTCCCGAGCCAGGTGATTGGGTGGCTCCGAAAGATGGTCATCCCGACGCGGTTCGACTGGTGATAGCGACGATCGAGTCAGTTGCCGAGGAGGAAGTTCTGGTTCCCAAGTTGGAGCGGCTGCTGGCCCAACTTGCGCAGGAGTGCGCCTCATTCGTCCTCGACTATTCGGCCGGCGAGTTCGCCTGTGTGGCGT
>DAOTWO010000311.1:0-3308 GCA_034435855.1 Thermomicrobium sp.
CCTTCGACTCCTCTCCGGCCGTTCGTACGACGCTGGTTGGCATTGTACTGCTGGAGTCGCATTTTGTGCTGTTTGCCGCGAGCAGCTTTCGCTGTCTACTATGAGCAGAGCAGTAGTGTTTGTGCTCAGGAGGGAGAGGACAAGCAGTGGAGCCACAACCATTCGTTTGCCTGGTCGTTTTGGACGGCTGGGCCATTGGGCCAGACTATCCTGGTAATGCCATTCGCGCAGCGCACACTCCAGTCATGGATCGCCTCCAAGCCACCTACCCTATGACGACGTTGCGCTGCTGGGGACTCGACGTTGGACTTCCTGACGACCAGATGGGGAATTCGGAAGTCGGTCACCTCAACCTCGGAGCAGGCCGAGTTGTCTACCAGCTCATCACCCGTATTGACCTTGCCATTGAGGATGGCTCCTTCTTCGAAAACGAAGCCTTCCTCAAGGCGATGGACCGAACTCGCCAGCCAGGCAGAACACTCCATCTGCTCGGGCTTATTGGGCACGGCGGCGTCCATAGCCACCAACGTCACCTCTATGCCTTGCTCGAGCTCGCAGCGCGCGCCGGCGTCCCTCGTGTCGCGGTGCATGCGTTCACCGATGGCCGTGACACCTCCCCGACCTCGGGTATCGAGCATCTGCGCGAACTCCTGAGCACGATGGAACGTCTCAAAACCGGCTTTATCGCCTCCATCAGTGGTCGCTATTACGCCATGGATCGGGACAAACGCTGGGATCGGACGCAGCAGGCCTACAACGCGATTGTGTGTGGGCAGGGCCGCACCGCTTTTAACCCTCTGCAAGCGATTGAACAAAGTTACGCCGCGGGGGTTACCGACGAATTCATTGTTCCCACCGTAATCGTCGACTCCACCGGACGCCCCCGAGCGACGGTCCAGGACGGCGACGCGGTCATCTTCTTCAATTTCCGCGCCGATCGAGCGCGACAGTTGACATCCGCCCTGACCGATCCGGATTTCCGTGCTTTCGAACGCTGCCGATGGCCGCGCGATATCTTAATGGTCACCATGGCCGAGTACGAGCCGCACTTCCCAGTTCTGGTTGCCTTTGCACCGGATATCGTTCGGACACCGTTGGCGCGCGTCCTGTCGGAGTCCAGCCTCCGACAGTTCCACACCGCAGAGACCGAGAAATATGCCCACGTGACGTACTTCTTCAATGGAGGGCGAGAAGAACCCTTCCCTGGCGAGGAACGTGTCTTGGTCCCATCGCCCAAAGTACCGACATATGACCTGAAGCCGGAGATGAGTGCCCCCGAAGTCACCGACGTGGCTGTGGAGGCGATCCGGAGCGGAAAGTATGCCTTTGTCCTCATCAACTATGCTAACCCAGACATGGTCGGGCATACCGGGGTCTTTGAGGCAGCAGTCAAAGCCGTCGAGTGTGTCGACCAGTGTGTTGGCCGGATCGAGGATGCAGTGCGATCAGTTGATGGATATCTCATCGTCACCGCCGACCATGGCAATGCTGACGAGATGCTGGTACCCGGAACGAACGAGGTGTGGACTGCACATACCAAGAATCCAGTTCCTTTCGTCCTCGTCGCACCTGAGCAGAGTCCTTATCGTCGCGTGACATTACGGAGCAGCGGTCGTCTCGCCGACGTCGCCCCAACGATTTTGCAGCTCATGGGCCTTGAACAACCGGAGGAGATGACCGGGCAGAGCTTGATCCAACGGTAAGCTGGGTAACCGCTATCCATCGACTGACTCTGAAAGGCTGCTCCAAGCTCTCGAGGGCGTGGGATGCAACGAGTTACTGCTCTTCATCCACTGGCTCTGAAAGGCCGTCGCAGGAATACAACGGTGGCTGTAACCGCCTGACAAGACTCAGAAGTTACCGATCCGCCACGTAGCCATGAAGGGGAGCGGCGGCAGATCTCCTCGCCCTGCTCGCCGCTCCCACGTTGGCCCCACAGCCAGTTCCCCGACGTGGATCTGAGAGGGATCTTGCGGTCAGCAAAACCCGCTGCGTGGGCGACCCGACGCGCATTCCGCGGTCATGAGGCGGCCCGACTGTCATCCAAGCCGCCGCAAACCGGCCGGAAAACCGTTCCATCCGGCGTACGCAGCCGAGGCGCCGAGCTCCTCTTCAATCCGCAGAAGTTGGTTGTACTTTTCGACACGATCCATCCGAGCCGGCGCACCCGTCTTGATCTGTCCTGCATTTACCGCGACCGCAAGATCGGCGATAAAACTATCAGCAGTTTCCCCGCTCCGGTGCGAAATGATGGTCGCATAGCCGTGCGACCGGGCCAGGCGGATTGTCTCCAGTGTCTCGCTTAACGTTCCAATCTGGTTCAGCTTCACCAAAACCGCATTCGCGACACCAAACGAGATACCATGGCGGACACGCTGCGGATTT
Source organism: Thermomicrobium sp. (assembly GCA_034435855.1). Taxonomy (GTDB): domain Bacteria; phylum Chloroflexota; class Chloroflexia; order Thermomicrobiales; family Thermomicrobiaceae; genus Thermomicrobium. The sequence goes on from DAOTWO010000311.1 coordinate 2,386, forward strand.
GTGACAAACAGATCGTCCCCGACGAGCTGCACTCTACTCCCAAGACGCTGAGTGAGAATCCGCCAGTGATCCCAGTCGTCCTCGGCGAGTGCATCTTCGAGGGAAACAATCGGATAGCGCTCGACCCAGTCACTCCAAAAGTCGATCATCTCGTCCGGCGACAACGTTCGTCCCTCACCAGGGAGAGTGTAGGCTCCATCCTGGTAAAGTTCAGTCATCGCTGGATCGAGTGCCAGAACGACGTCCTCACCAGGGCGAAAGCCCGCCCGCTCAATAGCGCTCAGGACAACCTCTACTGCCTGACGGTTGCTCTCAAGGCGCGGCGCGTATCCTCCCTCATCTCCGACTGTCGTCGCAGCGCCTCGCTCAGCCAGTACCTTGCGGAGCGCATGATAGATCTCGGCTCCCCAGCGGATCGCCTCAGCGAACGAGGGGGCACCGACCGGAACGACCATAAACTCCTGCATGTCGACACCTGATCCAGCCGCGTGTTTGCCACCATTCAGAATGTTCAGCATTGGCGTGGGAAGGACATGAGCATCAGGGCCACCCAGATAGCGGTAGAGCGGGAGTCCGAGCGCTGCCGCGGCGGCACGGGCAACCGCGAGCGAGACGCCGAGAATCGCATTCGCACCAAGACGCCCCTTGTTGGGTGTCCCGTCGAGTTCGATGAGTGTTCGGTCAATGGCGCGCTGATCGAGTGCGTCCATCCCACTGATTGCTTCAGCAATTGGACCGTTCACATGTCCAACCGCCTTGCGTACTCCTTTGCCCCCGTAACGCGTCTCGCCATCGCGCAGTTCCACCGCCTCGTGACGTCCCGTGGATGCCCCCGAAGGCACCGCTGCGCACCCCACTGCCCCACAAGCCAAGCGAACCTCCACCTCAACTGTCGGGTTACCCCGGGAATCCAGGATCTCCCG
>DAOTWO010000312.1:0-3959 GCA_034435855.1 Thermomicrobium sp.
CGGAGTCCTAACGTCGGCTCAACACATCCATCAGGATAGTCAAGAAACTCGACAGTCCGCACACCGAGAATCCGCGCTCCTTCGCGCTGTTCCGCTTTCCGAATCTCACTGATCCGTCGCCGTGCCTCGGGACTGACATCCTCGGCGTCATCCGGGCCACCGCTCCCGCCCTCGGTCACCACAACCAGGTCAACTGTCCAGCCTTCATCGGCCCACCGGGCAACCGTCCCGCCACAGCCGATTTCCATGTCATCCGGATGGGCTACGATCACCAGCGCTCGTCGCTCGTCCTGCACGAGTGCCTCACCTCCCAATAGGATGTGGAACGGTGCGCAAATCACCCCACACCGCCGCCTTAGGATACTCTCTTGCTTGTCTTCACCACTGCCGACATGTACAGTGAGGCTCGTGGCGCTGCGTCAGGGGGGAATCGGCATGAAGTCAAGTGTCGGCTGGTCGGGGCTCCTCCTTGCCTTGTCGTTGTTAGGGGTGTTGCTGATTCCGTTCCCCGTTGCTGCGGACCCAGCCTCATACATTCGCCATCAATTGACGACGCCAGTGCAGCTGTTCTCAGTCAATCTCCTCGAGCAGGCCAACAACGACTTCTCTTACCAACGCATCTTTCCACCAGACGAGCGGAGACGCGTCACACCGACGACGAGCTTCCCTGCCTCCGCTGTGACGCTCCTGATCGGCGAGTTTGTTGATGGCACGCCGTTTTCCTGCTCTGGAACTCTTATCAGCATGAACGTTGTCCTGACCGCTGCGCACTGCCTGTATCAAGCTGCATACGGCGGGTGGGTTAAGAGCCTCATCGTTGTTCCCGGTGCGGACCGGCAGAGCGGGAGGGTTGTCACTCCCTACGGAATGACCGAGGCCGTCGATGTTGTCGTCCCGCGTGGTTGGGTAGAGCAGGGGGAGATGCCCGAGTTTGACTTTGGGCTGGTGCTCCTCGCTGATCCTCTTGGAACGGAAACGGGATCGCTTGCCCTTGCGGCTCCGAGTGATGCCGCACTCGCCGACCCGTCCTTCTCTTTCGTCGCCGCTGGCTATCCTGGTGACAAGCCGTTTGGGACGCAGTGGCACGCATCGGCAAGAGGTTTCCTGGACATCAGCGCAGATCTCTTGGCATTGCAAGCCGACCTGACCGAAGGGATGAGCGGTGGGCCGCTTCTGACGACCGACCGCTTCGCCGTCTTTGGAATCGTCTCGTTTGAGTCCACGCTTGCCAACGTCGCTCGTCGGGTGACCACTGACGTCATCGGCTTTGTCGAGGACTTTTGTGCCGATGCTGGCTGTCGTCTGCAGGTGACTCCGTTCCCTGCTCCTCCTCCTCCGCAACCGACTCCGACACCACGGCCGACGCCGACACCGGGAACACCAGTTTCGCTAGCCTTCGTGGCGGTGCAGCCAGCGCGTTGGTCAACCGTTTTGCCTGGACCGGTTCAGGTCAGTGCAACCGTTGTGTCTGACCGGCCGATCGCCGAACTCATTGTGCGGGTCGCCGGGCAGGAGGCTCGCGGGACGGGGCCGACAGTGACATTCACGGCACGCCTTGATCCAGGGAACCATCTCATCGAGGCGATTGCTCGTGATGTGGATGGGCGCGAACTCCGCACCATCTGGGACGTGGTAGCGAGCTGGGATCTGGCCGATGGACCGTGGTTCGACAGTCGTGGGCGACCGAAAGCCGAGGCGATTAACGCCACAGCTCGCGCCCTTGTCGAGGCGTTCCGCTGGCATCTCTACGGCATGAGTTGGGACGGTGTCGATCATCGTGGCGATCTGCCGACGCATGCTCCCGAGCTCCAACCGGGAGAGCCAGTGCCGGTGCTAGTGACCGAGAACGGTTTTGATCAGCAGGCGACCGAAGCGACGCTCCGCGCACTCGTGGAGGCCTTCCGGTGGCATCTCTACGGGATCAGCTGGGACGGTGTGCCACACCCCGAGGTACCGACACACGCCGCCACTGTGCTCCCGCCAGAGCGGGTTGGCCCATGGTTCTCACCGGAGGGACAGCCGATCCCCGAAGAGATTACCCGTACCCTCCGTTCACTCGTCGAAGCTTTCCGCTGGCATCTCTACGGTGCCACATGGGACGGGCAGCCACGCAGTGACATGCCGACGCATGCGGTGACTGTGCGCTAGCGCTTATTGTCCGCCCACAATCGGAATGACGGCTCCGTTGAGCGCGGCAGCTTCCGGTGAGCAGAGGTACCAGAGCAGCGCAGCGACGTGTTCAGGACGAACCCACTTCGTGTAGTCAGCCGTTGGCATAGCGGCACGATTGGCCGGTGTGTCGATCGTCGCTGGTGCAATGCAATTTGCCGTGACGCCGGTGCCGCGGAGTTCACGCGCAACTGCCAACGTGAGTGTGATCACTGCATGTTTCGCCACAGCGTAGGCAACTGCCCCGGCTCCAGGATCGAGAGCGGCTCGTGCCCCAACAGTCACGATTCGTCCGGTTCCTTGCGCGAGCAGACGGGGCACGACAACTCGCAAAACATGAGCGGTTGGCCAGAGGTTGAGGCTCAGGAGTTCCTGCCAGAGTTCAGGAGTCGTATCGGTAATCCGGCCAGGTTGGAATCCTCCAGCGAGGCAGAGTACCCAGTCCAGGCGCCCGTAACGATCAAACGTAGCAGTCACGGCCTGCTCACTTCCCGCAGGGGTGGCCAGATCAACTTGCATTCCCTCTACGGCGTTCGTGAGTTCTCCAAGTGTCTCACGGAGCTGCTGCCAACGTTCGGAAGAACGATACGGGACGAACAGCCGTGCGCCACGCTCAGCGAACCAGCGCACGACAACGGAGCCAACCTGCCCCGTGCCACCTGTCACGAACGCGACCGGACGTTCCTCTGCCATTGATGCCCCCTCTCGTGGTGCCACACAGTGCTCTGCAAGAGTGTACGTCTGACTGGGTCAGAATTCTTCGACCAGCTGGGGACGGCCGATCGCATAGCCTTGGGCGTAGTCGACGCCGAGCGTACGGAGTTGGTCGAGCAGTGACTCGTGCTCGACCCACTCGGCGATTGTCTCGGCACCCAACGCCCGAGCCAGCTCGACGATCGCATGCACGATACTACGGTCGACCGGATCATTGAGGAGATCGACGGTAAAACTTCCGTCGATCTTCAAAAAGTCCACTGGGAACGAGCGAAGTTGGTAGAGTGACGAGTAGCCAACGCCAAAGTCATCGATGGCCAAGAGGCAACCGTAGTTCCGTAGTCGCTGCAGCTGCTCGCGCATCCACACAAAATCGGCGATGGCGACCGTTTCTGTCAACTCGAGGACCACTTTGCCGGCAGGAGTCGCCTGCTGCTCGAAGATTGTCTCAAGAGTGCGCAGCGCTTGTGCATCGTGAAGCGTCTGCGCTGAGAGATTAACATGGATGCCTTGCCCCCACGCCCGTGCGAGCTGAGCGGCACGCTCCACAACCCACAGATCGATCTTCGGCAGCAATCCGAGCCGCTCCGCAATCGGTAGGAAACCGCTCGGATCGATGAGACGATTGCCCTCGCGGAGCCGGAGCAATAACTCATGTCCGGAAACCAGACCGCTCCGGAGATCAAGGATCGGTTGAGACAGCAGGCAAAACGTGTCGGTGGCGAGCGCTGCTTCGAGGTACTGGGCAAATGCAGTCGCTGAAGGTGGATTCGTCTGCGAACCTCCGATGTCGTACGTCTCAAACCGAGAGCCGCCGCGATATTTGGCCGTGTAGAGTGCACGATCGGCTGCGATGAGGAGTTCTTCAACACTGGTCCCGTGTTCTGGAAAGAGAGCGATGCCGCAGCTTGCCTTCAGTCGCATTACGCGTTCTGGGAGCGCTACCGTGATTTCTCCAATTGCAGTGAGCAGACGCTGGGCCACGCTTTCCGCGGCTTCGCGCGTGACAGGAAAGAGCAGGACTGCGAATTCGTCACCGCCAAGCCGTGCGACGAGTTCACTCGTCCGCACAGCCC
>DAOTWO010000313.1:0-1614 GCA_034435855.1 Thermomicrobium sp.
GTCCGTGTCTTCGAGCTCGGTAATGCCTATGCGGCTGGGCTGGATCTCGCGCGCGAAGGTCAGATCGTGGCGCGTCGGGTGGCAGCGTCCTGTGACGAGACAGTGCACATCGCAGTGCTGGAGGGGACGGACGTCTTCTACATCGCCAAGGTGGACAGTACGAATGCACTGCGCCTTGTCTCAGCGATCGGTCGCCGACTACCGGCACACTGCACCGCGGTTGGCAAGATGTTGCTCTCCGGCCTGAGTGAAGAGGAGTTTGCCGAGCGGTTTGCCGGTGTGCGGGAGCTCCCGGGCATGACGCGAAACAGTCTCCGTTCGGTGGATGCTCTACGGGCAGAGCTGGCACGGACGCGGGCGCGAGGGATCGCGTGGGACAACTGCGAATCCAACCCTGATGTCCGCTGCGTGGCGGCGCCAATCTACGACCATCGCGGCCGAATGGTGGCGGCAATGAGTATTTCGTTCCCGGTCGTGCGTGATACGCCGGAGCGTTTCTTGGAGCTTTCACGCTTAGTCCGGGAGGGGGCGCAGGAGCTCTCGCAGCGGCTTGGGTATCGAGAGGTTCCGCAGGGGACCTGGGAGCCAGAGTTGCCTCCGTGGCACTCGGCGCTCGTCGCTGACAGCTAAGTCGTCGTGGAGGGAGGTGACGTTGGAGATCGTGCATCACGTCATCAGGCGATCTGGTGACTCGCTGGGCAAAGTATCGACATGTCGGGAGGAGATGGTCATGGATGGGCGGACGATGCGGAGACTCGTAACGCGGCGGCAACCGCTGCGTTCGGTAGTGGTTGGTGGTGCGGGACTCTCGCTTCTCAGTGCATGCGGGGTGGCCAGGCCACGCCGACGGCCGTGCCGGCGGCGAGTCCAACGCCGGCTCAAGCCGCAACACCGACGACTGCGGCTGCAGCCGGGCCGGTCCCGACAGTCGCCCCGGGGACGAAGATTACGGTCGCGATAGTGCCGAAGCTCGTGCACCCGTTCTTTGAGGATGTTCGGAAGGGTGGCGAGCAGAAGGCCAAGGAACTGGGCGTGGACTTCCAGTGGGTGGCGCCACAGCAGGCCGATCCAGCCCAACAGGTCTCGATGATCGAGGACCTGATCCGCAAGAAGGTGCATGCCATCTCGATCTCGCCGAACGAACCGAAGTCGGTCGAGCCGGTTATCGCCGAGGGGATGAAGCAGGGCATTCTGATGATGACCTTCGACGCGGATTCCCCGAACAGCCAGCGTGTCATGTACATCGGCACGGATAACAAAGCGGCTGGCCGGACGATGGGCGAGACGATGGCCAAGCTTCTCAACGGAAAAGGGAAGGTCGGGATCATCACCGGCGGGCTTGGTGCGCTTAACCTGAATCAGCGTATTGAGGGGTTCAAGGAAGGGGTCGGACCGAATATCCAGGTCGTTGACGTCCAGGCTACCGACGATGATCTCCAGAAGGGGCTCTCGGTCAGTGAGGCGATGCTGCGGGCACATCCGGATCTCAATGGCATCGCCTGCGTGAGCGCAACGGGTGGGCCAACACTTGCCCAAGTGCTCAAGTCGCCCGAGTTTCAGGATCGGATCGGGAAGCTGGTCATTGTCGCTTTTGACGATCTGGAGGAGACGAAG
>DAOTWO010000314.1:0-1508 GCA_034435855.1 Thermomicrobium sp.
GTCGTTCTCGCTCCGGCCGCTCCGACTGCGACGCCCACAGTGGCTCCTCCGCCGACACGACAGCCAACGCCGACTCCTCGCCCCACGCCGACGCCGTTGCCGACTCCGACGCCCTCGGAAGTGCAGGCGCTGCTTAGTTCGCTCAAGGTGCTGGCGCCGACGCCCCCGGAGCTCCGGCGCTTTACCGATGCACCCGCGCTTACCTTCGCGCCGGAAGAACTTGCCGGAGCCTATCTGCCCGCTCGTGATGGGGCTCTGAAGGGTTTTAGCCGGGATTTGGCCAACGCCGCGTTGCTCTTCGGAAGCGGAAGCGGTACCGAGCAGGCCTCAGTGTCGTTCGTCATCCCTGCGGGAACGGAGCGACTGCTGATCCAGGTCGAAGGTCGGCAGCATCGTGGTGACCCGGTGGCGGCGCTCCAGCTGGAGCTGGCTGGTTGGGTCATCTGGGATGGGCAGAATCCATTTGCGGGCGCAGGTTGGTCGACGATGAACGTGGTTCTGCAGTTCGACCGGCTGGAGAGCGAGGTTCCTGTCACACTGACGCTCCGCAACGTCAGTGGCCCAGGGGAGCGCGGGGCCGAGCCCTGGCTTGCGGTACGCTCGGTACGAGTGCTCAGTGCTGATTGACAGCCTATGCCCTCCGGGGGTATCTCGTGGCATACTCCCACTGGGTGTGACGGGAGGCACGGAACATGGTCACAATCACCATTGGTATGGATCCGGACATCGCGCGGATCGGCCCCATCCTTTTGACCTGGCATGGCTTCTTCACGGCAGTCGCAATCCTGGCAGCAGTCTGGTTGGCTGGCCGGGAGCTGAATCGGAAACAGATCACCATCCCGAACTTCGATCTTCTCGCTGTTCTGACGATTCTTGGCGGTATCCTGGGGGCACGGCTCTTTTTCGTCTTGGATCATCTGGGTGAGTATCTGCGCCAACCGTGGCGCATCCTGGCGATCACTGAAGGGGGCCTCGCTGTCTATGGAGGGATCATCGGTGGGACAGTGACTGCTGCCGTCCTCCTGTGGCGTCAGCGAGTGCCGATTGGTCCGGTTGCCGACGCAGTTGCCCCAGGTTTGCTCCTCGCGCAGGGGATCGGCCGTATTGGTTGTCTCATCAACGGTGATGCGTGGGGTGGTCCCTGCACGTGCCTTGCCTGCGCGGGAGCGGCCGCCGCAACACCGACGGAAGGGCTCGGGTACTGTCCCTTCGCCCTGCGTTACACGAATCCAAAGGCGCTGCTTCCAGCCGATCTCCTCGGTGTTCCGACCCACCCCTATCCGATCTACGACATGGTAGTGAATTTCCTTGTCCTCGCAGTGCTCTGGCGCTTGCGCCGGCGCGGCCTGCCTGACGGCAGTCTCTTCGCGCTCTATTGGTTGCTGTATGGCATCGGCCGCTTCTTCGTGAGCTTTGTCCGGCAGGAAGCCGTCTGGTTCTGGGGGCTCCAGCAGGCGCAAGTCATCGCTCTGGCCACCGCGCTTGTTGGCGCGGTCGCACTTCTCTGG
>DAOTWO010000315.1:0-2580 GCA_034435855.1 Thermomicrobium sp.
CCCGAGGAGTATCAGGGCGGCACCTTTACCATTTCCAACCTTGGGATGTTTGGCCTCGTGGAGCACTTTACCGCCATCATCAACCCACCACAGGCTGCGATTCTCGCTGTCGGAAGCATCGTGCGCGAACCGGTCTACCGGGAGGGGAGCGACGAGCCGGCTCCCGTGCGCCGCATGCGGATGACACTTTCCACTGATCACCGCGTCGCCGACGGTGCGGCAGCAGCACGCTTTCTTGCAGCGGTGCGGCACCTGCTTGAGCACCCAATGTTGCTCCTCGTACGCTGAAGCTGTTGGGCACCTTCACTGGCTAGCCCGCCCGAGGTGCTGTAACACCAGGGCGGGCTTCCACGTTCTCAAGAGTGGAGAGAGACACGACGGAAGCGAGAGAAGACACGACGCTGCACACTCGCACGGATAGAGCTGTGGGTCTTCGGCCCGGTGAGGACCTCTCACAAAAGAAGATGACGGAATGCACCAAGAATCCATAAGCGAACTAGCCGTGTGTCATAGTAAGGCGAAGCGGTGGCCAGCCGTCGCAGTACCGATGATCGATCAGACTGGTGCCAATGCTTGCCGAAACCTTCCATTGTTGACGTATGTTATACGAAGTGGGAATATTAGGGATGCCGTGCGGTGGCTTGAAGCACATACGGTGGGACAGGCAAGTCGTCGCAAGGCTTATGGACTATCTCAAGACCTCGCAGGAGGGAGGTGGGCCAACCACACGCGATCAGGGACTCACTGCCGGATAAGTACCGGACGTGACACAGAAGGGGGACGAACGATGCTACAGCGAACCATACGACTCCTCCTGGCACTTGCGCTCGCTGCCACCGTTTTTGCCGCTCAGCTGGCACCAGCAGCGGCCCTCTGGACACCGATGACCCCGGTCAGCAGCGCATGGCAAGTGAACGACCAGCTGATCATTCCCTACGTGCCGAACAACGAGCTCCTGGCTGGGACCGGTCCGTGGCATGGCGTGGTGCAGATCGCCAATGCGAGTTCCTTCGCCGTCGCCGTGGATATTGCCAAAGCTGATGGCACACCAATCACCACGGTGAACCTTCCAGGGAACGGCTCGACCGCACTTGCTGCTGCCGCCCTGTTTGGCACCAATCCCGGCGGCGGGCTTTTGCTCTTCGGTCGCGAGGTAGGCGCCTGTGCTAGCCAGGCTGTCCAGCAGTACACGGTGACACGCCAAGCACCAGCCAACTCCGCGGACACCATCACGCTCACCGTGCCCGGTGGCGTCAACGTGACAAATGTCTCGGTCAGTCAGGGATCGACCTGGTATCAATCGCCAGCTGATTACACTTGGAGCCAAGTCGGGACAACGCTCAACATCAACTGGGCACCACTCGGCGCTGAACCAGCGATTAACTCAACCTATCAAGTCATCGTCGCCTACGACTTTCCCTGTCGGCCAGCGCGCTTGAGCGCCGCAGTGAAGTTGGTTGCTCCTGCCCCATCGACAAACGGCCGCACCAGCAACAGTCACCTCATGGTCAGTGGCTACAGCGGTCTGAGCCAGCAGCAGGGATTGGGGAGTGACCTCGCTGTGCCAATTGCCCAAGCCAATTACAACGGGTGGAAGACCGTCATCCACATTACCAACTTCGGCGGTGGCCCCTGCGCGGCGACCGCTCTTTTCTACCAGCATCCAAGCGGCGCGCAGACGCACCTCCTGTCTCAGTCGATCGCTGCCGGAGCAACCTGGAACCTCGACCTGCAAGCCGCTGGGCTCCCGACCGGCTGGTTGGGCACGGCGCGCATCCAAGGACCTGGCTGCTTCTTGGCAGCTTCGGTCGATCGCGTCAAGCCGACGCAGCCGTGGGGCACACCGGTCAACATGGCGCTGACAAACGTGGCACTGCCTGTAACCAGCTTGAGCCCGACGGTGTACATCCCGCTCGTCTTCCAGGCCTACTTTGACTGGAACACGGGGATCGCGGTGACGAACGTCGGTGGGGGACCAGCAAACGTGACGATCAACTACTACAGTACCACCGGGAGCCTCCTTGCGACGAAGAACCTCACCGTACCAGGCAACAGCATGGACTTCGATTACTTGACCGGGAGCGGTGGGCAGCTGGCACAAGCCGTGCTGACGAGTAGTGCGCCCATTATCGTCTCGGTGGATGCCGTCAAGTACACCGGTGGTGGTCAAGACGTCGGGCAAGCGTTGACCTCGATGGGCATCAATGACCCGGTCAGCGCGCCCGTGCTCCGCGTACCGCTCTATCAGAAACAGGGGGTCAGTGGGAACGACAACAGCGGTGTCCAGATCTTTAACATCAGCGCAACAACACCGGCCACAGTAACGGTCAACTTTTTTGACGCCGCTGGCACGGCGCAACCACCGTCGCCACTGACTTTGGCGGGGATCGCCCCACGAGGCGCCGTGACTGTGTACGCGCCGAACTACGGTGCACTGCCCAACAATTTCCAAGGACAGGTACGGGTAAGCCAGGCACCAGGAAGCGGTCAAGTTGTGGCCATCACAAACAACGTCAATTATGACGTCCAGAACGACGGCTCAGCCGCGTTCAATGTGGCCACCGCCGACCGCGCACTGCG
>DAOTWO010000316.1:0-4342 GCA_034435855.1 Thermomicrobium sp.
TGCCAAGAGCGGCACGGTGAGGTGAAGTGTGCCGGACATCAGTGGACAGCTTGAACGGCTGGTGGACTGGGAGACCGGAGTGTCGCAGCTACGACCGATCACGAGCGTCGTGAGGAGAAGAGTGTGGCGGGCTACTTGCCAGGGCTGGTTGCGGTATGAGATGTTGCCCGAACTGGCGTTGCACGGCATGGGCGTGGCTGATTCACGATCTCGGCTGGTGCCGCAACCGTGTGAACGTTTTAGGCATCCGAGAGAGTGCGCGATGAGCTCGGCGCTGGGCTACTGTCGGCGAGATGCCGAGGAGAGAGGCGAGTTCCTCGATAGAGCGATCTCCTTCCCAGCGGAGGAGCAGGATCTCGCGATCGGCTGGTCGCAGTGTGTCGAACGCCCGGAGAAGGAGATCGACTTCCTCGTCGGAAGGGTCGGGTGTCCTGGGGCAACGGAGTTGGTCACGTAACCAGCGTTCGAGAGCCCGCTGTTCGGCGCGGCGGGAGCGCAGCCAGTCGATCCAGCAATGCCGAGTGATCGTCAACAACCAATGGGAGAATGCTTTGGCCTCGCGAAGCTGAGCTCGGGCAGACCAGGCTTTGGTCAATGCTTCTTGAAGCAGGTCCTCGTGCTCCGTTTGGGGTACTCCAAGCCGAGTCAGGTACGCCTTGACGGTGCCAGTAGAACGCTCCACGAGTGCTCCGAACGCTTGCGAATCGCCGGCGATCGCTTGCTCAATACGTGTGCGTTCCGACAGGTCGTCGTGCTCGCTGGGCTCCCCTTTGCGGCGACGTTTGGCGGCGATTCTGGGTTGGCACGGACTCGGTTGCGTCGGTGGGGGATGCTGGCGGCAGGACCGGGGAGATTGGCAGTCGTGTGAGGATTCAAGCATGGCGGAGGCGGTCAGAAGAAGTGCAAGACAGAAAGCCGCAGAAACCCAGAGGGTTACCTTCGCGTGTCGCATGGCCTACATGATCCCCATTTCATGGGCCGTTGCCTCAAGTGTAGACAAAGAAGGCAAGGCAACCGAGCGCAGCGAGGGAGGGGAGGAGACGTACGGAGCGCTGACTCGCTACCAGCCAGTTGGCTCCCGGTGATGCTTGCCTGCCCCAGAGCAGCCAGGCTCCAGTGATGGTGGCGACGCCACGCGTCAAACCAAAGATACCGAAAAGGAGAGCGCTGCCGAGCAGGCTACCGCTCAGGAGTGACAGGGCTGCAAGCCCAAGAAGTTGGAAAGAAGGCCAGCGGGTGGTCAAGCCAATCCCGAGGTCGAGACCCCACACGAAGCTGGCACATGCTGCACCCCTGAGAAACAGACGAGGCGGAACCTGACGGTAAACGAGGCTCGGTGTTCTCCATCTTCCGATTGTCAGGTCCGCGAGGAGGCCGAGGACGAGCACCACGACGGTCAGCCAGGTATGAGCGGTCCTCTCAAGCTCGAAGGGAAGCAGCACCTGGCCAAACCAACCCAACAGAAGGCCACCAAAGAAACCGCCCAGTACTGTACCCCCACAGTGGAGGAGTGCCAGCTGGATGCGGCGCCACCACGTTGAGTGTCGGATCGTCGGGCCGAGCACGTCGACCATGGAGTAGCCTCAAGGCGACCAGAGTGCTGCAAGTCCACAAGCGGCGGCGAGCGGTAGGAGCGTCGGAATCATCGTCGGGCCGTCCTTCTCTGGGTGGGAGAGAGGCCGAACAAGACGATTGAGGTGATCTCAAGGAGCTCGTCAGGGGACCGGAGAGGCGCGCGGCCACGCAGCACTCCTTCACGATCAATCAGAAGAGCTGACGGGAACTGGGTGAGCCCTAGTGCGGAAAGGGCGCTATTTCCGGTAAGGAATGCGTGCCCGGCTGGCCGCTCGTCGGGCGGTTCACCGGTCGGTAGGGCGAGCACTGGAAACACTCCGTGTTCGCGAAGCCAAGCAAGCAGTCCTGTCGGTTGGTCGCGGAACGGCTGACATGGCGGACAGCGGCCGCTGAGCGCGAGAACCACAGCGGGGGCTACGGGGGGTTGACCGAGGACGAGCTGGTGTCCCTCGCTGGTCGTGAGTGCAAGCGGCGGTACAGGTTCGCCGATGCCCTGCACCTCTTGCTCGTGCCGTCGGGCGTGTATTTCGAGCTGCTCGAGTCGAGCGACTCGTTGGGTCACTTGGACAGTCATGCGAACGACGGCAGTGAGCACGATCCACGTGACCACGAGTAGAGTTAACAGAAGCCAATCAGGCAGCATGATCGAACGTTGCTCCCCTCCTTGCAGAGCGAATGACCGTAACCGTTCCTGCGAGGCGGCTGACGTTGAGTGCAACCAGCACAGCCAGGAGGCCAAGAAGCGTCAGTGTGAGTGTCGGCGCCCGCGGTGCTGTCCACGCGAGGAGCAAGATGCCGAGGAGGAAGAGATTCCGGAGGATGGTGGCGCGGCCGCTTGTGTGTGGAGCCAGTGGGCCGAAGCAGGGGCACGGCTGCTGTGGTGCCCGTCGGAGAGCGATGACAGAGATACCCAGAAAGAGGAGGAGAAGGCCTGTTGCGCTGGCCAGGCCAACACGAGGTGAGAACGGCAATAGTAACAGCACCGCAGTTCCCATCTCGGCAACGACGAGTCCCGCCAGGATCACGTTGGTTCGACGGTGGAGCGCTGGGAGAACAGTGCCGAGCTGTTGGACGCTTGTACGCCAGGTGAGAGTTTTGCCGAGAGCCGCAAGGGCAAACGTCGCTGCGAGGACAGCGGTTGCCAAGGAGGAAAGGTTCTCCGTCCACGATGTTTTCGCGGGCACGGATGCTGGCTGGGCCACTCCTGGGGCGTAAACAGGCCAACCGTAATAGAAGCGCCACTCGAAGCTGAGATTCAAGTTGCACGCCACTGGCTGGGAGAGGGTGGCGGTGGAGAGATCAATACTGCGGAGGCATCCATCGTCCATACTTCCGATATAAACCGAGGAACGAGCTGCGTCATAGCCGACGAGTGTCCATGACTCAACGCTGGAGGGAAGCATCGTCTGCTTCCTGGTCTGCCAACGCTGGTTATCAATGAAGAGCAGTGCGTTGGGGCGTGCCAGGACAATCACCTGCTCCGGGGTAGAGACTGCCTGGACAGCAGACAGTTCATCGGTGAGAGCCGGGTCGACCCGGAGCTGAGCGAGTGTTCGGGCATCCATGGTGATGCGCTTCAGGTCCTCGGTCAGGATGCGGAGGTGATCCCTGTCTTGCGTCACGGAAATGACTCCGGGTAGGGCGCTTGGGGAAGCTTGCCCGGGGGCGGGGAGCATGGGTGAGAGCACTGGAAGTCGCTGTTCGGCTTCCACGTTTCCTGTGGTGGGATCGATGACATAGACAGAAGCCCGGTATCCGGAATCCTCCGGCAACATTGCTGAGGCCACCACCACCAGCTGAGTCTCCGTTAGGAAGAGCCAGGCGTAATTTGTTCCCGGAACGGTAAGAGCCCAGTCAGCCCAACGAAGGGTGGATAGATCCAGGGCCGTGACCACCAGAATCGGCCAATCATGGCCGGTGAAGAAGGCCACGGCAACCCGATTTCCGTCGGGAGATAGAGTGGCGCGAAACAGGCTTGGATCGACGGCTGCCTCGGGTGCCTGCGCTGCGAGGTGTTGTAGTGGTGGAATGGTCGAATCGAGATCGAATTCGGCAAGAAGCGACCAAGTAGGAAGCCCGCGCAGCTCGAGACGTGAGTGCAGCCTGCCTTGTTGCTCTTCCACCCGGTAAGCCAGCGCCCGATCGCCGCGAGAAGACAAGAATACCTGCCGAACTGCAGCCGTAGGATTTGCGATTCGGTTGAGTACGGTGCCGGACCGAGGATCCAAAACAAGAATCTCGTCTGCGTCTGTGCCGGCGAGCGAGAGAAGAACTGGGTTGGCCATAGCGCTTCCCACCGCGCGTGACGCGAATGAGGCGAATACCAGGACAGCAAGCACCAGAGCAATCAGTACGAGGGGAACGTGAGAGGCCGTCGGGCGGCGGCTTGCTCGAGTCATGTGATATGACCAGCTGGTAGGCATTGCGCGGCTCCTCTTCCTTCATCCCTGAACAGACTCCGACGAGGACAACGCGAGTGCAGACCACAGAGCGACTGTCACCGCACCAGTTCGGCTGCGGCTGGCCACGGGAACACAGGCAGCTCGATGGACAGGGCGACGGCTGGCTTGACTGGCAACAATCGATAGAGCGGACGATAAACGCGCGATTCCGTACCGGATCGTAGCAGCACGCATACCAAGACTTTGTGCCACTGCTCGTTCCTGGGGGGCAGGAAGAATCGCTGCCACCGCGGCAGGAACAAAGACAACCTTGCTGGTTACAACGGAACCATTCGGTGCAGCTTTGCGCGGAGACCGGCATTGGT
>DAOTWO010000317.1:0-8128 GCA_034435855.1 Thermomicrobium sp.
GCTGCTGCCTGCCGGCTCGACTTCTTCGCGACGGCACAGGGCGCCGAGGCAGCCTACCAGGTGCTCGTCCAGACCACTCCAGGGCAACTCCTTCCGCATCGTCCGCGTGGCGATACAAGTCAGTTGCGTCTCGCCCCGGCCGCCCTTCCGGGGTTCGCTCGCCTCACGCTCTGGTTCCGCGAGGAGAACGTCCTGGCCGCTGTTTCGGTTACGGCCCCTTGCAACCCGCACGAACCAGAACGTTGCCGCCAGGCACGTGACCGCACAGAATCCTTGGCCGCGTTGCTCCTGCGCCGCATCATCACTCGCGTCCCCGGGATCCATCCCGCAACGACGCCAAGTGCCCTTGACTTACGCGGCAGCGCCGAACTCCTCTGTCCTGAGCGAGACTACACAAGCTGCGTCGCCGAGATCATGGCAGCGAGAGAAGCCGCACGACCGTTTGCCCTCTGTCTCTCGTCGTACGGCCAGTGGAAACTCCTCCCAATCATCGACAGCGAACCACCTCGCTGCCCTGAGGATCGGACGGTCGCTGCCGAATTTCTCTCTCCGCGTGCTGGCTCCTGATTTCAGCCGAGTTCTTCGGCCATCGGTGCGTGCACGCGCCGGACCAGCGCACGAGCAGGTGCCGCTGGTCGTTCTCTAAAGAGCCAGCGTGCGACACTGTCCAACACGATACCGCTCGCAGCAATCACCAATAACATGGCCATCAGCTCCCCATAATCGAGGCGATCGCGCGCGTCGAGGATGGCATAGCCGAGGCCCGAATCGACCCCGAGCATCTCGGCTGGCACAAGAACAATCCACGCGACACTCACCGCAAGGCGCAGTCCAGCCAGCACGCGTGGCCGCACACCGGGCCACACCACGTGCCAAAGGAGCTCCCAGCGCGAGGCCCCCAGACTTCGCCCGACAAGTGGCCACCGTGGGTCGAGATGCGCCACCCCGTCCGCTGTACTCAAGAGAATCGGCCAAGTAGCCGCCATAACAATCAGGAAGACAACCGAACGCGTTCCCGCACCGAAGACGAGCAGGGCAACGGGCATCCACGAAAGCGGGGAGACCATCCGCAGCACCTGCACACTCGGACCGAGCATTTGTGCGATCCAACGCACGCTCCCAACAGCTACCCCGAGCGGGATACCGAGCGTCGCGCTGAGCACAAGGCCCAGCGCGACGCGCTCAGCACTCGCCCTCAGGTGCGACCAGAGTTCCCCACTCTGTGCAAGCTCGACGAGTGCACGCAGCGCCGGTCCAGGGGCGAACCGACTCGCGAACGAGTCCGCACTCGCGAGGACAGCGGTCGCGAGCCACCAGAGAAGGATGAGTGCTGCCAGACCACTTGTTCGCAGTAGGACATCGCGGAACACGCTACGCACCTTCACGGCTCGATCCGTTCGCTGCGATTCAACGATTCGGGAAGGCCAAACGCCGCTGGCCCGCCCTCACGCTCCAGTGCCTGGAGGACGAACCGGTCATCGACGAGCTCGCGATGCGCCTGCTGGGGATCAAGTGCTTGTAGGAACGCGGCATCACCCTCGACCTGAGTCCGGCGCAAGTGTTCAACAAGCGCCACCGTGTAAGACGGGAACGGATACGGACGAAAGTCGATCCGCGCCGCATTCCACTCCGGATGCCGAATGATCCCCTCCTGCACGTAGTGGTCATGCTCATGATCGAGCAAGACACGCTCGATGGCCTCCAACGGCTGAGGGAGGTACCCGCGATCACCCTGTTTGGCGAGCAGCCGCGCGGCCTCAGCCCGGTTCTCCCGTGCGAAACGCTGAGCCCGCACGATCGCTGTGACCACCGCTTGCGCCCACTCTGGCTGCGTCGCGGTCTCCTCTTCGCGCAGCACGACAACGCAGCAGGCGTGATCCAACCAAACATCGCCGCTGAAGCGAAGGATCTTGCCAGCTCTTTGCACCTCAGCAAGCGCGTTGAATGGCTCGGCAACGATGTAGCCCGCAATCGATCCGTTCGCCAACGCCGGTGCCATGTCGGCCGGTGCCATCACCACAAGCTTGACTGTTGGCTCGCTGGCTGACGGGTCACCCCGTAAGAGGGCCTGCAAGCCCGCTCGCTCAAGCATGAGCTGCAAGAGCACGTTGTGAATCGAATACCAGAACGGCACCGCGATCGTCTTCCCTGCCAGGTCCTCAAGCTGCTCGATCTCTTCCGCAACGGTAAGGGCCGAACCGTTGACATGATCCCAGGCCACGAGCTTCACCGGTACCTGCTGGTTGAAGCGCATCCAGATCGCCAGCGGCATCAAGAGATGCACCACATCAACCTGCCGGGCCTGAAAGGCTTCAGCGATCTGTGCCCAACTGCGGAACATTGTCGGCGGTTCGACTGCAAGACCCAGATCCTGGTAATACCCCTTCGCATGCGCAAGGAGCAATGGCGCCGCATCCGTAATCGGGAGGTAGCCGATGCGCAGCCGCCCGCTGGCTCCAGCCGTCACCCCAGTGCTCGACGGCACGATGACTGTCGGACTGCTGGCTCCCGACGACGAAGTCGGTGATGCTGTCGGACTGCCGCTGCACGCCGCCAGGAGAGGAGTGGCCACAAGACCGAGGAGTGTCCGCCGGACGAATGCTCTCCGCGTAACCAGAGACATTACGTATCCCTCCCTGCAAAGGCCAAGCGCGGCACTGCATCGGCCGTCTCGGCAACGCCGTACCCCTCGAGGACGTTTCGCTGCAGCTTCGCTACCTCATGCTCGCTGACCCACCACTGTCCAATGACTCTCGCTGGCTGCCCACCTAAGAGCAGCAGCTGATCGCCGACGGTGAGCGCTTCGTCGAGGTCATGGGTCACGAGCACTGCTGTGACCCCTACATCGCGCACCAGCTCACGCAGCCATTGCTGCGAATTCCGCCGGGTCGGCGGGTCAAGTGCAGCAAAGGGCTCGTCCAAGAGTAGGAGTGCTGGTGCCGTCGCCAGCGCCCGCACGAGATTCACGCGCTGCGCCTGCCCTCCGGAGAGCATGCTGGGCAAGGCACTGGCAAGGTCACGCAATCCACTCCGCTCCAACAGTTGTTCAACCACGCTTGGATCGACGCGCTCCCGGTTCACCCTGAAGCGGAGCCCAAGCGCAACGTTGTCCGCGACGGTAAGCCAAGGCAGAAGACTCGGTTCCTGGAACACCAACCGGATGTCCCGACGAGGAATGAGGCCAGCGCCGTACTGCACTTCACCACTCGTTGGGGCTTCCAGACCAGCAAGAATCCGTAAGACGGTGGACTTCCCGATCCCGCTCGGACCGAGGAGGACCGTCACGGCACCCACAGGCACGGTCAGCGACAACCCTCCAAGCACCACACGTTGGCGTCGCCTGTGCCCATATACCTTTGTTACGTCGATAAGCGTAACTGCTGCAGCTCCCATCGCAACTGCCCTTCTGTCGGTGTCTGGATCGGCAAGAAGGCTGCTTCGCGTTGCCGGCGTGCGGCCGGGCTGTCAGCCCGATACGCCTGCCCTCCTTTCGTCTTCGCTTCGAGCGCGACTGCAGAACAGGCGAGGCGCATTGCCGCAAGCCGCAGTTCGAGCGCCCGGCAGCGTCGCTCTCGATCCGCCGGTCGCAGCGCTTCGGAGAGGAGTTCACGGAGTTGCTGAGCCAGCCAATCCCGTTCGTACTCGCTCCGTTCGAGCTCCGAACGGAAGACTTCATTCACCCCGCGCAGGGACGCGCGTGCCTCGGCAAGCGCACGGGCAGCGAGCCCCCAGCAAAAGCTGGCCTGCAGCCCCAAAAACGCCGGCTGGATTCGCTGTAGAAAAGCGACGACATCATGGGCCAGAACCCACTCCTGCGGAACACGGACGTCGACAAAGCGCAAGGACGTACTCGCCGTGCCCTGCAGAGCAAGGAGCGGTGGATAAGGGTCAACCACCACACCGGCCGTCTCACTGGGGACCGCCACGATGACTGTCCCATGGCCTTCCTGGGCTGGTGTCACGACCAGAAATCGCTCGGTCAGGTTCGACGCCCAGGGGACGAAACCGTGCAAGACGAGCTCATGTTCCGACTGCCACCTCGCCCGCACTGGCAACGGACGCCCTGTCTGGGCATGGCCGAGAGCCGTCGCCAGTGCGGTACTCCCCCAGCGCTCGGCCCGCTCCAGCTGCGGCAAGAACTCGACCCGTAGCAGCGACCCCCGATCCGCATAGGCCAGGTACAACATCGTCATCACATGGCACCAGAGAGAGAAAGCACTCGCGAGATCCGACCAGGCAACCGTCGCAAGCAGCTCGCCGGCCCGCTGCAGATCAAGAGGTGCGGGCACTGCAGGAGAATCCCACCCGACCCGCGGCAACAAGCCCTCGGCGGCGAGCAGCGTCAGCGTCGACTGCGCGGGGAGCTCACCGGCATCAATCTGGGGCGCCCGCACCTCTAACACTGGTGCGAGTCGCTCCTGCAACGCAGGATCGATGAGCGTCGAGGCAAGTGCCCCCGCCATTGCTTCCTCCTCACGAGCACAACCGCGTCAGCCGGTCGACCGGTGCACTCACCGCCCGGCGTGCGCGATGGACCGCCGCTTCATCCGGCGCCGCGTAGAGGCAGACACACTTGGCCATGTCCTCCCGGACATACGTGCGGAGAAAGCGCACTTCGGGTACCTGGGCGTAGAGTGGCGACTTTTCCGCCTTGCGCTGGAGATATGCCTCCATGGTCAGCCCAGCAGGCAGGTCCCACTCTACGAGATAGTTGGCGTCACCCCGTTGCGCCTTGACTTCCTCCAACGATTGGCCGACCAGGCGGACCTGCGCGAAGTCTTGGGGTCCGACACCGGCATGTTCCAGACTCTTTTGCAGTGTCTCTCCATCACTATGCTCGAGGACCGCATACAGAATGGCCAAATCTTGCCCGACCTGGTACTCGATCACCTCACCACCAACCTGCCGTACTGCCCGATCGATCGCTGCAAAGAGCGGCTTCAGCTGGGCACGATCGCTCACCTCCACCCGATACTCAGCCAGAAATAGCGGCATACTCTCACCCTCCTGTTCTTCGACAGGCACAACCTACCGTTCGCTCGATCACGAGACCGAACGCGATGACACTCATCCTCGACGCCCAGCAGCACCACGCTTCCGCGCGGCAGCGGGTCGCCTGAGCAGCCCATTGAAAACGGTCAGTGAGGATTGTTTAGGGGCGACAGTCGCAGATGCGAGGCCAGTAGGAATAGACCCCGATCATCGTCGGGCACGGCGCAATCACGAGACGGCAACGGCGACGGCGGCAGCTGCACGACTGCCACCAGCGGTATCGTCTGCACCGTTGCACGGGCACTTCTCCAGTCACCGCACGCCCTCCGCGACCGAGTGGCCGCAACACACTGTGCTCCAGTCTATCCAGCGACCCACGAAGTGTCAATACCTAAAGTCATTTCTCCCTCTTGGCCCTCCTCCAAAGGAGCACGGGCTCCACGTCACCAGGCGCAAAGAGCCGCTCCACGACGGAGCTCTTTGTTCCTCACATCTGAGCGATTTACGAGAGCTGCCGGGGAACTACCCAGCAGTGTTGGCAGGAGTGTCGCGAACCGGAACCGCTTACACGCTGTGATGACTGGTCGTTGTGTCCCCCTCAAAGACCTCATAAGGAGAGGGAGTTGGCCATTCGGGAAGCAGCGGCACAAGCATGATCCCGGCAACGACCACCAGCCGTAGAGTTTCTGTGCCCGTATTGAAGACCCGGTGCATCACGTTTGGGCGGTTGAATACTGCACATCCTGGACGCAAGGCATACCGGACTCCATTCGACTCAACCTCGCCACTGCCTTGCACCACGTAGTACACCTCTTCGCAATTGTGTCGATGCAGAGGACTATGGTGCCCCGGCTCAATCTCGACGACACCAAGACAGAGTGTCATCGCACGGAACCCAGTCTCCGGATAGATCAGTTTGAGGTCGCGCACTGAACGATCACGTTGCATATCGGAGCACCTTCAAGGACTTCTTCGGGATAGATCACCACACGTTTACCCATTGTGCCCTCCTGACACAGACGATCCGACGGTCTCTGGCTACTGATCCGGGAGCATCCTATCATGCAGGAGTAATACCTGAGGAGCGGGAATGATGAGCGAGCAAGAGCCCCAGACAGCCCCGGTACTCAACGCACAAGTCCGGGCCTTCCTGAACCAGCAACGAGTCGGTCATCTTGCAACTGTCAGCCGAGCGGGTGAGCCGTACGTTGTCCCTGTCTGCTATGCCCTCAGCGAGGGCACGATCTACACGCCGATTGACGAGAAACCGAAGCGATCTGGCACGCTGCTCCGACGGGTGCGGAACGTCTTAGAGACCGGGCGCGCAGCGCTTGTCGTCGACCGCTATGACGAAGACTGGACGCGCCTCGGCTGGGTACTTCTCCGCGGCTCGGCGGAGCTCCTTCCCCCAGGCGCTCCGGAGCATGCGCAGGCCGTGTCATTGCTGCGGAGACGATATCGTCAGTACCAGACGATGCGCCTTGAGGAGAGGCCTCTTATCGCACTCCGGATCGAACGGGTTGCAACCTGGGGCACGCTGCACTGACACTGGGTGGCAGTTTTGCTCGAGAATTTCCGACGTCTCAACGAAGTACGTGGACCAGCGTGTAGAGCCCCATTGCCACCATGAGTCCACCAGCAATGATCCCCGACCAGCCGCGCCGCGCAGCCGCTGTGCGAGCTCCCTGCAGTGCAATGATCGCCGCCGCGGCACTCGAGACGCCAACCATCACTGGGCGTGCACTGTCGGCCCATTCGCTACGCCGAAGCACCGTTGCGATCACGAAGAAGGCCGCCAGCACCATCGCGCTGACCACCGGTCCCAGCCAGACACTCGACCGCGGTTTCTCCATCCCAGGCGAAGACCTCTTCGCCGGGGAATCGTTCTGCCGCAGGACAGGCAACGTCGTCACGGCGCACCCCCGAACCATCCACGGCGTCCCAGCCCTGTTTTACCATGGCAGTCAGGCACTCGACTTTAGGGGAAGTTCGAGGAGTTCGCCACCGCGGATCGCTCCGTCCGGATCACCGACTTCCATCTGCCACAGGTATTCGACGATCCACTCCGTCGCTGACTTGAGATACCTCCGATAGGTGCTGAAGGGAATCCCCAATCGCTCGGCCATCCGCTCCTGCGACTCAATCGGCCGCAGATAGGCACTCTCCGCTACGAGCTGCCAACGGCGATACTGCGGACGCAGACCGAGTTCGGCGATCACTCGCTCAAGTAGTTGCCGCAGTTCATGAATGCGCTGCAGCTCACTTGCTCCTGTCCCGGCCAGGCGTGCCACGACGCGTGACGAGAGGAGCGCATTCCCCCGAAGGCGCTCCGGGCGGCTCACGTCTCGCAGGGCCTGCACCACGGCGACCGTGAACAGCGATCGATCCAGTGCATCGCCCTGCAGCACGATTTCGGCATCCTCCTCCGACACATCTGGCTGAGCCAGCCACTCTGTGATGCTGCGCCGACGCCAGTCGAGGACTTCGAGGACGAACGGCATTCCCGCCCACTGTAATCGAACAGCCTGTATGTGGAAAACTTCCCAAACTGTCGCCCGATGAACAGTAGCATCGTCGCTGAGGAAGCCGCAGACTGCCAGCTGCGGCATGAGCAACGCCCCCTCCCAATGCAGCGCCATCGCCAATGCGACCAGGCTCTCAGGAGAGTCCTTCTCCGACTGAGCGATCCAGGTTAAATGAACCACGGCGCGTTCACCGGAGCGAACATGCATCGCCTGGCACAGTTCAGTGAGCAATGCCCTCCTGTCACTCGTTGTTCCCCACACCGGGGCGTCCAATGGGAGTGTGGTTGTCCACGCGAGCAACTGCCCAGCGCCATCGCGGATTCCTCGGCATAGCGCAAGACCATGGGTGAGCCAACCGTCGAGCAGCGCCCGCATTGGTGCGACCGGCACCATCGCAAGCGCGGCCCCTTGCTCGTCGCGCCGCAGCACGCCCACTTCCAAGCCACGCGCAAGATCAGTCACAAGTGCGCGCCGAAACGCCCCACGTTCGTCGGCGAGCACAAGGAGACGCACGAGATGCGGCAAGCGAACGACATTGCTTCCTTGCCGCAGCGCATTGATGCTCGCAGCTCGCAACTGCGAGCGCAGCTGGACAACACGCTCCGGATCTC
>DAOTWO010000318.1:0-2363 GCA_034435855.1 Thermomicrobium sp.
GCGAGGAGCCGCGTGGACAGGCTCAAGCAGCCGATCCGGAACCGGAGCAACACGAAGACCAGGACGGCTAACGACGTGCCTCGAAGTGCTCACGGAGCCGCTCGACCAGCAGCTCGATCCCTCGGGCGCGCTCGTCAGGGCGAGCGGGGGCAATGCCGAACTGTCGGAGAAGCACGCTGACAAGTCCGGTCAGCAGCCCAGCGAGGAGGAGCACAAAAGCGAGCAGTGGCAGCGTGTCCATTATCCCATCCCTCGGTGAGCAGCCCGTTTCACGGGAATGGTACCCGGATTGCGAGTTCTGTGCTTGAGAAAAGATGTGTCGATTTGGACGTTTGCATTGGGCGTTGAATCTTCAGTGCTTTGCGCAGGAGACGCTCTGCAGGCCTCACAGTGCGGCCGATCACGTCTTGCTGTGATCACCCATCTTCGGTCTCTCTGCCGAGGAAGACTCTTGGCTTAGGCAAAGGTCCGAGCGCTCCGTGCCTTGGCTGGTAGCTCGTTTCCCGAGCCGCCGTCCACGTGGTCGCGACGTCGTATTCCTTCCACTGCTTCTTCAGGAGCGATCAGCCGAGGGCGTCGAGCGTTGGACGGCTCTGTCGTCTTGCGCACGGCGTTGGTCTCCAGGAACGGATGAGACGTTGCACGAGAGACCGGGTACCGTCCTCCTGTGGAGAGCTGCGTACCGGAGAGGGCTTACCATGACTACAAGTGAACGGCGGAGGAAAGCACGCCTCTGTCAGAAGAGAATGCCGTTTCGCAAGAGAGGGATGCTGTGGAAACGGACAATCGTGAGGCAGTTGCAGCATATGCGTATGTGCTTGAGCGGCTGAACTTCCTGTTCACGACCTTTTCAGGAGGGCGTGTTGTGTGCCGGCGGGAACCGACCGATGACGCAGGCATTGCATGGGGCCGGGTGGAAAGGCTCAGGCGTGTCGCCGAAGGCAAAAGGACGGGGAGCCAAGAATGCGAGCTGCACCGGGTCCGAGCAGAGCGACGAGGCTGAAGCTATCCTGGAAAGGCCTGGCTCGCTGGCAGCAGCCAGGCAACGTAAGACGAGGAGTTTTGTCAGGAGCGGTGACGATCGACTGGACGAGCCCTGGTACGCTGGTCTTTATATTGGGATTTGTTGTCCTCCCGGCTCTGCTCATTGGTTGGGCACTATGGTCGTGGCGTCGCGAGCAGGGGGAGGAGATGGCCAGAGATCAGGATCAGTCAGCCGACGAGCCACCGAGGCCGAAGGCATCGTGAATTGCTGGCACGGCCCGTGCGACCTCATCCTCCCGGATGACGAACGAGATATTGAGCTCTGAGGAGCCCTGGGCGATCGCCACGATATTAATCCGGTGCTGGCCGAGTGTTCCGAAGACGCGGCCGGCCACACCTGGGGTGCCGCGCATCCCAGCACCAACGACCGCGACGATTGCCATTCCGGGTTCTTCCCAGATGCGGGCGACGCGTCCCTTGAGAAGATCAAGTTCGAACTCACGTTCCAGCGCGCGCAGAACCTTGCTCGCATCGGTGCGCCGCACAACGAAGCCCAGGCTGTGCTGCGAGGAGGCCTGGAAAACCATAAAGACGTTGACTCCGGTGCGTCCGATCGTCTCGAACACGCGCGCAGTGACGTCGGCGACGCTGAGGAAGCCGGAGCCTTCGACGGTCACGACACTAACGCCCGGAATTGCGGTGATGGCCTTGACCACCGAGCCGTTCATGCTGGTGTCTGGGCCGATACGTGTGCCAGGATGCTCGGGGTTGAACGTATTCTTGATCCAGATTGGGATGCCACGCTCAGCGGCCGGCTGCATTGTCCGCGGGTGAATGACCTTGGCGCCGAAGTAGGCGAGCTCCGTCGCTTCGGCGAAAGAGATCGCAGGGAGGGTGCGGGCGCTCGGGACAAGCCGCGGATCGGCCGTCATGACCCCGTCGACGTCGGTCCAAATCCAGACCTCGTCGGCGTCTAGGGCGTGCGCGAGGATTGAGGCGGAGAAATCGGAGCCACCGCGGCCGAGCGTGGTGACGGCGCCCTTCGGCGTTGCGCCAAAGAAGCCGGTGACGACGGGGAGTTTCCTGGCTTCCAGAAGAGGGAGGAGTACCGCCTCGGCGCGGGCGCGTGTTTCCTCGAGGAGCGGATTGGCGCTCCCAAAGTGATCGTCAGTGACGATGACCTTGTCACTGTCAACAGGGACAGCTGGTATCCCGCGTTCTTCCAGCACGGCAGCGACAAGGACCGCACTCATGCGTTCACCAAAGGAGACGATCCAGTCCTGGGCACGTGGCGAAAGATCTCGCAGGACGTGCACCGACTCGACGAGGCGGGCACAACGGGCTGCGAGGTCGGCCAAGCGGGCAACAGTGGCCTCACG
>DAOTWO010000319.1:0-2441 GCA_034435855.1 Thermomicrobium sp.
AAACTGCGGCGGCAGATGCAACTCGAGCTGAAGCGCCTCCAAACACAGGTCGGCATCACGTTTATCTACGTGACGCATGACCAAGAGGAAGCGCTCACCATGTCCGACCGTGTGGCTGTTATGAATCACGGACGTATCGAGCAACTCGGGACACCAGAGGAGTTGTACGAGCGACCGCGCACACGTTTCGTTGCTGAGTTTCTCGGCGCGGCTAACGTGCTTCCGGCTGTTGTTCGCGCTGCTGATGCAACGAGTGCATGCCTCGAGATCGCTGGACATCGACTGACGGTTCCGGTGCGTGGTCCCACTCCGGGCCGACCCGTAGCCCTCGTAGTGCGTCCTCACTGGCTGACACTTCGATCAGCTGAAAATGACTCGGTCGTGTGGCAAGGGACAATTGTCGAACGGGTCTATAAGGGATCCACAATCACCTATCGCGTCCAGATGCCGGGTGAAGTCAGCGTTTTGGTAGATGTTCCAACTGGTTCCGGCCTGCGCGTCTTCTCGGTGGGAGAAGCGGTCACCGTTGGGGTTGACCCGTCGCGTGTGCACGTTGTCACTGAGTGATGCAATGTCCGTCTTGCAACTGCGCCATCTCCGTCACGCTCAGCATTCCGGTCTTTTGACAGGGCTGGTTTTCGTTGCCCCGGCATTGCTCCTTCTTCTGTTGTTTCTCGTTCTTCCTGTCTTCCTCGTCGCCGGCTATAGCGTCTATTCAACGGATCCGGTCACCGGCCTCATCCGACCCGACTTGACACTTGCGAACTACACCCGGATCGTCAGCTCACCGGTCTATCGCCGCGTCTTCCTGCGCTCACTTGAGATCGCGAGTGTCAGCACTCTGGTGGCTCTACTTCTCGCCTACCCAATTGGATATACGCTCGGTACCCTGATTCCGCGACGGCGACAGCCGCTCTTCCTCCTGTTTGTCATTGTTCCCTTCTGGACCAGTTATATCGTCCGTACGTACGGGTGGATTGGCTTCCTCCAGAAGGGTGGCTTCCTGGACAGCGTGGTCTCTTTGCTCGTTCCTGGGCAAGTGGAGCTCGGTCTCCTATACACCCGAGCAGCAGTGATCGTCGGTTTCGTGCACGTTTACCTGCCGCTTATGATTCTCCCGATCTACGCGGCCTGTCGCTCGCTTGATCCACGTCTCCTGGAAGCCTCGTCTGATCTCGGGGCCCGTCCCTGGCGAACATTCTGGCGGGTGACCTTGCCACTGACCCTCCCAGGTCTTGTAGCCGGAGCGGCACTGTTCTTCGTCGCGGTGTTCGGCTCGTTCGTTACGCCTCAGCTCCTCGGCGGTGCAGGCGATCTCATGATTGGCAACCTCATCGCCGATCAGTTTGGTGAGGCATTCAACTGGCCATTTGGAGCAGCTTTAGCCATTGTGATCACTGCAGTTGTCCTCCTCGCGTTGGTACTCCTCTTTCGCCTCGTCGACCTGGAGCGCTTCTATGGCTGAGCGATCCGCCACACAGGTGACTCTCCAACCACACCGTACACGGTCTTGGAGCCACCTCGTCCTCTATACGGTGACCGCACTCGTCTATGCGTATTTATTCGCTCCAATCATCGTCGTCGTGATCGCATCCTTTAATGCGAGCGGACTAACCAGCTTCCCACCGACCGGGTTTACATTGGCTTGGTACCACGAACTTTTGCGTGATGGTGATCTCCTGCGTGCCGTGCGGACCTCCTTGCTCGTCGCCACGACTACAGCTTTCCTGACCATTTTCTTCGCGACGCTCACCGCACTCGGGCTCGTTCGGCTTCCCTCGCGTTGGCGTCGTCTCCTCCAAGCCAGCTTCTACTTACCGGTCGTCGTTCCTGGTATCGTGACAGGTATTGCACTGGTCTTCTGGTTCAAACGCATTGGGGTCCCTCTGGGATTTCCCAGTGTGCTCATCGCCCACGTCGTTCATGCCTTTCCCTATGCCCTGGCCATCGTTCTGAGCGCCTTCAGCGGGTTTGACCGACGGCTTGAAGAAGCATCCCAAGACCTCGGCGCATCACCTTGGCGAACCTTTTGGCGTGTTACCTTTCCACTCGTCTTTCCCGAACTCGTCGCTGGTTTTCTCCTCGCGTTTACGTTATCCTTTGACGAGTTTGTGCTTACCTTCTTTGTTACAGGTAGTGGTGTGATCACCTTGCCCCTGGAAATCTATAGTCGCATTCGCTTTCTGATTTCTCCCGTCGTAAACGCTGTTGCGGCCTTTGTGCTCGTGGTGTCAATGACGCTCGCGCTCGCGGTGCAACTCCTGATATTCCTCCGTGCGCGGCGGGCAAGTTGACGGCAAACGGCAGCTCACGAAGGTCTTCCCCAAGCGATGCCAGCTATTCCGAAGGGGAAGCAAAGAAAAAGACGAACATACCAGACGTGCAAAACTGTCACATCTCAATCTCTTACCGTATTCGTGTCTGGGGTAGGCAGTCCTCGT
>DAOTWO010000320.1:0-2837 GCA_034435855.1 Thermomicrobium sp.
CCCCCGCCCGGTAGCTCAAGGTCGCCAGGGTGTAGGGGACGCCGTTCCTGGAGACCCGCTCCACGGTCCCCAGGACGGCCCCCACGGCCACCACGTGGTTCACACCGCCTCCACCAGGGAGAGGAGAGCGGGGTGGTACCGGAGCTGGTTGAGGGCCAGGGCCACCCTCGCCTCCACTTCCTCCTCGGAAAGGTCGAGGAGCCGCGCTGCCTCCTCCATGGGGCGGGCCTCCAGGACCCGGAGCTCCACCGCCTCCCGCAGGGGAGGCTCGAGGTCCTCCAGGGCCTGGTTCACCGCCTCGACCAAGGCCTTGCGGTCCCAGGCGTCCGCGGGGTCCTCCCCTCCCTCCACCGCGTCCCCCAGGGTGAGGTCCTCGGTCCCGGGGATGGGGTCCTCCAGGGAAGCGGGACGCAGGAAGAGGAGCGCGTCCTCAATCCACTCTTTGGGCGCCCGAAGCCTCATGGCGAGTTCGTCCGCGTCCGCCCCGGGGTCCCTGTCGAGGATCCGGCGGAGCTCCGCGAGCTTCCGCGCGGTCCTCTCGTCCACCCCTACCTTCTGCCGGGCGACCTCCACCAGGAAGCCCGCCCGCTCCCGCGCCTTACGCCAGGCGTAGGCCCCGGGGTGGTAGTAGGGGGACCGCATCTTCTCCACCGCCTCGAGGCCGAGCTCCCAGGCCAGGGAGACCAGGTCCTCCCGCAGGGAGGGGTAGGCCACCAGGACCTCCAGGGCCCCGAGGGCGGCCTCCGCGGCCGCGGCCCACTTGGCCTCCCGGTCCTCCTCCGCGCGGGCGAGGGCCTCCTTGAGCTCCTTCTGCGGGAGGAGCTCCACCCCCTTCAGGAACTCCACCAGGGGGCGGTACCAGGCTTCGCCCTTCGCGGTCTTGGCCTCGAGCCTCCGCCACTCCCGGAGGACCAGGGCCACCCCCGCCTTGACGCCGAAGAGGCCGTCCTCCTCGAGGGGGAGGAGGCTCAGGTCCGCCAGGTCGAAGGGCTCGACGCGCGCCGCCAAGGCCTCGGCGATCCCCCTGTCCTCGCCCTCCAGGGGAAGGTCCAGGAGCTCCTCCAGGGAGAGCTCCTCGAGGGGCGCGGGCAGGGAGGCGGCGAACTCCAGGAGGCGCTCCACGTCCTTTCCCGTGAGGACCTGGGCGACGGCCCTGAGGGTCTTCCTGGCCCCCTGGAGGGTCTCCCCCTCGGGCTCGAGGCCCACTGCCCGGGCGAGCTCGCGCGCCTCCTCGGAGAGGAAGAGCTTGTGGGGCCCTTCCCGGTCCCCCTCCTGGACCTCCGCCCTGAGCTCCCGCTCCAAGGCGGCCTCTTTCACGATCGCCCAGAGGGCGTTCAGGGCCTCCCGCGCCCGGGGGTGGGGCTTCGCCTCCTCCTTGCCCCACCGCCAGGCCCGAGGGAAGTACCCCTCCTGGGCCCTGAGGAGCCGCTCCACTACCTTCTCCACCAGGGCCTCCCGCTCCGCCTCCGTCCCCCGGAAGGCCACGGGCTTCCCGTTCCGGATCCTCCCCATGACCTTCCCGAGGTCCGCCTGGGCGAAGGAGAGGGCGCTCCTCGGGTTCAGCTGGACGAGAGGCTCCACCCTTTGGCGAATCTCCCCCGCGAGGGCGTAGCGCCTGAGGTACCTCGCCACCTCCACCAGGTAGGCCTCCTCCCGCTCCCCGGGGGCCTTCTTCCCCTGGGCGATGCGGAGGGCGGCCTCCTTGGCGGGGAGGGGAGTGGGGGAGGGGACGATGCCCCCGTAGGCCTTGGGAAAGTAGCGAACCCACTTTCCGAGGCCGAGCTCCTCGGCGATGTCCTCGAGCCTGAGGAAGATCCTCAGGTCGGCCTCCGCCTCGAGCTCGAGGCGCAGGGTCCCCCAGAGGTGGGCAGCCAAGAGGGCCGCGGCCCGGGTCTCCCCCGGGCTCCAGGCCCTCCAGTCCTCCCCGGGAGTGGGCAGGATCCGCGAGGGGACCCCCCCTTCCGCCAGGCTCTCCCGGGCCTCCTTTAGAGCTTTGGCCACGACTTCCGGCCGGGGTTCCTTATAGAACGGCAGGTACTTGTAGCTCACCACAGTCCCTCCTCCGTCTTCGCGGCTTAGATCCCCGCGGAGAGCAAGGCCTCCGCGAAGTCCCGGGAAACCGGCCCCGCCGACTGGAAGGCCACGCCGCCAGGGAAGAACTGGACGACGTAGGCCTCCTCCCCCCGCTTGGCCCAGAGGGCGTTCTCCGCCGCCTTCACCTCGTACCCCTTCTCCTCGAGGAGCGCCTTGAGCTTCTCCTTCATCCTTCCCTCCTCGCCCGCCCTTCCGCCCGGGGCCGCTAGGCCCCGGGCTTTCAGGCCTGTGGGCATCTGTACGCCTCGAGGACCGCCTCGGCGAGGGGGCGGGCCTCGGGGTCCTCGAGGGCCTCCTCTGGAGTGCAGAAGTACCGCCACTCCAGGCCTCCCCCTCGGGGAACGGTGAGCATCATCCCCCCGGGGGTGCCGTCCAAGAAGCGCGGGTGCGCCCAGGTGAGCACCCGGCCCTCCTCGTCTTTTGCTACGAACCCTTCTCCCAGCCTCTTCACCACCACCCGCTACCTCCTTCTGACCCTCACCTGGACTCCCTTGGGGGAGACCAGGAGGTCGAGGACCTCGCGCACGCTCACCTCCTCGAGCTCGGCGAGCCCCTCCTGCACGAGCTCGAGAATGAGCGGGGCGAACCGCCTAAACCCCCGCACCTCCGCGGGCTTCCCGCCCTCGAAGGTCACCGCAAAGGGGCCGAGGGTCCTTGAGAGCCCGACTAGAGCTTCGAGGCTTCTCATACCGCTGACCCTTCCGCCCGAGGGGCCTCGAGGCCCCTCGGGCGGAAGGGTCAGC
>DAOTWO010000321.1:0-1772 GCA_034435855.1 Thermomicrobium sp.
GTGCGGAGTCGGCTCGGCTCCCAGACGAGCAACGAAGAAGTCTTCGGCATCGGCCTCCCTCCTTTGGGAAGAGGGTCCCGATCTCCAAACGGGAGGGAACCCTTGACAACGTGCGACGTCGGACACACCCGACGCGCCGAGAGCGTAGTAAAATCTTGCACCGAAGTCAAGGGGCTTGTGCTCGGGAAGGGAGGGCATCCGGATGCAAGCCGCAGGACGATGGGGAATGGGGTTGGACGTTCTCTTAGCTGCGACAGCTCTGTGCTGGCGCGCTCGGTTGCCATCGGTTTTGAGGAGCCTCCAGCCTCTCGGATGGCTTTTGCCTTAATGTCAGATCCGCGTCCGCTGTCTGGCGGTATGTCTTGACCGGCAAGAAGAGGAAAGATAAAATCAGGGCCGGATTCAACCCACTGTAGAAAGGAGGCAATCCGGTGAGAGCGGCATGGGCCATGACAATGGTTGCCATACTGGCTTTGGCGCCCATTGACCTGGCTGAGGGCAGCGCAGAGCCAGCCCCTCAACCCCAGGCAGCTGCACCGAGCATCGCTGACTTGCCTGAATTCTCCACGGCAGCTCCGCTGCAAGATATCGTCGCCATCGCGGCAGGCTGGTACCACACCTGCGCTCTGACCAGTGGCGGCGGGGTCAAGTGCTGGGGCTCGAACGCGGTTGGCCAACTGGGCGATGGGACGACGACCGATCGCAACACGCCGGTGGATGTGGTTGGGCTTGGAAGTGGCGTGGTTGCCATCGCCGCAGGTTGGGGTCACACCTGCGCTCTGACTAGTGGCGGCGGGGTCAAGTGCTGGGGCTCGAACGGCTCTGGCCAACTGGGCGATGGGACGACGACTAGTAGCAGCAGGCCGGTGGATGTGGTTGGGCTTGGAAGTGGCGTGGTTGCTATCTCCGCAGGGGGCTTGCACACCTGCGCTCTGACTAGTGGCGGCGGGGTCAAGTGCTGGGGCTTGAACGACTTTGGCCAGTTGGGCATTGGCACCATCATTACGACACCGGTGGATGTGGTGACCCGATGAAGCTTTACCTGCTCCTGGTCAGCAAGGAGCGCTGAGGCAGTGGGCAGGCCTTTAGCCTGCTTCACTGCCCGGCCAAGAGCAGGGTGTGCCCAACATGCGGCTAAGCCGACACTTCGTGGTTTGCTCCCTTGCTTTGTGCTGCGGCTGATACGGTTGGGCGTACCTCAGGGTCCAGTGACTCCAAAGGGAGTAGCGCCCAATCCTGACCGTGCTTGAACTCATCACGAAACCCTGGAAGGTCGCCAGGAGGCGCTCATGACGCAGGGCCCGATGCCGAAAGCCTCCCTTCCACCAGGCCAAAAAGCGTTCGACCGCACTCTGCAAGACCCGGTAAGTGGGGCGAAGCGATGAAGCTGGCCCTCCTGTCAAGGATTCTCCGGAATCCAGGCCCGGATGCCCCGGCATTGGTCCAGGCTCTGTCTCCGACGACTTCCCCAAGCCGAGTCCCGGGTCGCCACCGGCCAGCCGGACCGTCCCCAGGACTTCGACCCAGACCGTCGCCTCATGCCTTTGGGCCATCACGACCGCATGCCCGTTCCTCCCGCTCCACCGTCGTCGCCTCGACCGCCACAACCTCTAGCGAAGCCTCTTGGTATCCCAGACGTCGGGAGTTTTGAGACGAGTTCGTGTTATCCACTCCAGCTCGATTTGCCGCCGCTGGAGATTTCGACGCGACGGTCAAAGCGAGTGGGCAATTACTGCGAATGCGCGGGGCTCAGCCGGAAACGATTTCTTGGT
>DAOTWO010000322.1:0-2081 GCA_034435855.1 Thermomicrobium sp.
CCTCCCTCCCTGCTTCGTCTTCGGTTTTCCCGCGCTTGCCAATGTACGGACAGGTGGCAGGGAGGCACAAGCCGGCACCTCAGGCTTGAGCCTCAAGTTCAAGACAACCCCAACAATTATGAGGAAAGGGAAGCATCATGCCTTCCCTTCCCTCTTGGCAAGCGCGATACCAGTTACTCACGGACCAGCAGGAACTCGGCACACCACCTCCCTCCGTCGCGGTCCTCATAGAACCAGGTACGGTATCCTGGACTCCGCCGGGAGGCGACCAGGCGGAATCCGGAGAACTCGGCATCGTCTCGCCACTCTCGGATCGTGGCGAGCGCTTCGCGGTATGAGCCAGAGCGCTCTTCGCGAGCGCTCTGGTTCCAGATTGCGATCGCCTTCCAGGTCATAGCGTTACCCTCCCTTTCACATTATGCCGGACGAGCGAGTGCTCGGGCGCCGACCACGCGTCCCTCTTCATCTCGCACAAGGTCGTGCGGAACGACGAAGTCAGTTCGCTCAGGATGTGCCTTTTTCACAGCCTGAGCAACGATTGCGGAAACAATGTACAGGGTTCCCTCCTCGACCGGAGGCAGACCTTGTACCTGTTGGAAGCTCAGCGTGCGGACAGGTACGCTGAGTTGCTCGCCGTCCAGATTGACGGCGAGCAGCTCCTCCGCAGCCACAACCTCAGCTGCGCGGAGAACCATGCCGGACGGAGGGATAACTACCTCCTGACCGTCAACGATGAGCGTGATAGCGTGCGGCGTGCAGTTCACCAGCTTCATGGTAAGACCTCCTTCCTTACGCGCGCACCAGGATGATGCGCGCGGTTTCGCCAGCGTTCGCGTAGTGATAGATGCGCAGACCGCGGTAGCGGCTGCAGCGTTGGAAAGCAAAGCGCGCGCGTTCGAGCGAAGAGCGCAATGTCGCCACATGCTCGAGCGCGCGCTGCCACGGAAACACTACCTTGCTCTTGCAATCCTTGCCGACCCAAAGCTGCACTTCCCACATAACGCCTCCTTTCTCACTCGCTCACATCATAGCATAGAGTGCCACACTTTGTCAAGGGCGGAAGGCACCTAATTGCGGTTCAAGTTTTGTGGCTCGCAAAGGCCATGCAAAGTTTTCCTAGGCAAGTGACCTTCCGAAAAGTTGGGGGAGCAAAACAAGGCCATGCTAGGGAAACCGAACCCCCCGAGCCTTTCCCCTCCTCGCTCCGCGCGCCGAGATGCACCTACCCACCCTTAGTTTTACCCTACCGGGAGGCAGGTTTTGCCGGCGCCCGGGGTGTACGTACACCATTCGACCTACCCTCCGCTAGGCTGTGTACGTACAGTGGCTGTGTACGTACAGTGGCGAGTGTACGTACACGGACCTATGGGAGGCTAGGTAGGTGTTCGTACATCGTGTACGTACATCGTGTACGGACACCCTCGCACGATGTACGTACACCTACAGGAGGTACACCTACAGGAGGTTCGGTCGCCTCCCTAGCTTCTGTTTTGTTTACGGAAGGTAGCGCACTTACGGAAGGTAGGTTAGCACGCTACCTTCGCAACGAGACAGAATACCACAAGTTGGGAAGTTATGTCAAGGACGAGCTCTTATAATATGTTGCCGTCCGTGATTTACCTACACTTAGTTAGGTTTTGAGGGCATAAATATAGGGAGGGTTCCCGGCTCCACCCTCCCTATATTCTACGCTCAGATTAGCTCAGGATCCATATCGGATGGATCAGCCACTACTACCCACTCATCATTGCCAATATGTAAACGGACGATCAGCGTCAGGTCGTGTACGGAGACCTCGGAGGGATACATGCTGATCAACGAGTCGACAGCGGAAACGAAGTCGATCAGCGGTAGCTCTCCGGACTCGGCGAGTTCGCCGTTAACGTAGAGGCTATACTTGACCATTGTAGTTCCTCCTTCCTACCTTACCTACCTTGCCTTGCGACGTTA
This sequence comes from Thermomicrobium sp., assembly GCA_034435855.1. Taxonomy (GTDB): domain Bacteria; phylum Chloroflexota; class Chloroflexia; order Thermomicrobiales; family Thermomicrobiaceae; genus Thermomicrobium. The sequence continues at coordinate 1,951 of DAOTWO010000322.1, forward strand.
GCCGGGTTTCACGTCGCTAAGCATAGTCTAGCATATGTGTCTGCCCCTGTCAAGTGCCGTGACCAGGGACCGCCGTGACCAGGGACCGCCGTGACCAGGGACCGCCGTGACCAGGGACCGCCGTGACCAGG
>DAOTWO010000323.1:0-2359 GCA_034435855.1 Thermomicrobium sp.
CGCGAGCGCCGGTTCGGGCGGTTCCAGCGGACAGTCGTCCTACCCGGCCCAATCGACCCGGAGCACGCGGAAGCGCACTACCAGCATGGGGTGCTCGTCATCCGTCTGCCGAAGGCAACGGGAGCGCGGGCGCGGCGCATACCGGTTCGAGGAATGTGAAACAGCGACTCAGGTCACTGGTTCCTCGTGCCAGAGCCCAATTGCCCGATAGCGTGCCCAGCGCAGCCGACGGGCGTGTGCAGGGCCGTGCTCATGCCAGAGTTGCAGAAGCTCCTCGAGATGTCGTTCTAATGCTTGTCCGACGCGGCGGATAGTTCCACTGGCATCCAGATGAGCCGGTGCTGGTTCCGGGATAACCTCGTCGGCGATGCCGAAGCGAAGGAGCTCCTGGGCAGTGATCCGCATCGTCTCTGCTGCCTCAGGAGCCCGTGCCGCGTCACGCCAGAGAATCGCTGCACAGGCTTCTGGAGAGGCAACAGCGAAGATTGCGTTTTCTAACATAAGGAGGCGGTCACAGACAGCCAGTGCAAGTGCTCCGCCGCTTCCTCCTTCGCCAATGACGACTGCGAGCGTCGGTACCTGGGCCCGCAGGAATGCCTGTAAGCAGCTGCTGATCGCCCACGCTTGTCCGCGCTCTTCGGACTCTAAACCCGGATCTGCGGCAGGCGTATCGATGAAGGTGATTACTGGTAAGCCGAATTTCTGAGCTAAGTGTAGAATACGGATCGCTTTTCGGTAACCCTCAGGGCGTGGCATACCGAAATTGCGGGCGACGTTCTCCGTTGTCGAGGCGCCTTTTTGGTGACCCAGGACGATGACGGAACGGGTACCGAAGCGGCCAATCGCGGCGACGATTGCCGGATCGTCTCGAAACAGACGATCTCCGTGCAGTTCGCGCGGTTCTTCAAGCAGTTCCGTGATGTAGTCGAGCGTATGGGGGCGCGCTTGATGACGCGCAAGCTGAACACGGTCCCAGGCAGTGATCTGCATCATCGGTCTGACTCCTGACGCGTGACGAACGACACCGGCGATGTGCTGCGCTGGTTCGTTAATAAGCGAATGTAGTGTGCCAACTCCTCTCGGAGGCGCGGTCGTGGGACGATAGCGTCGATCATCCCGTGCTGCAAGAGGAATTCAGCGCTCTGAAAGCCAGCTGGGAGTTTCTGCCGCGTCACCTGTTCGATGACGCGTGGGCCAGCAAAGCCGATCATCGCCCCCGGTTCAGCCAGTATCAGATCGGCGACCGTTGCGAAGCTTGCCGTCACACCGCCGTAGCAGGGATCAACCAGCACAGTGATGAACGGTAGGCGCCGTTCGCTAAGCGATTCCACCGCGACGATCGTCTTGGGGAGCTGGAAGAGCGAGAAGACGCCTTCGTGCATCCGCGCACCGCCGGAACTGGCGAAGATAATGAAGGCTCGATCCTCAACAGCTGCGCGTTCGGCAGCGCGTGCGAATTTCTCCCCAAAGACAGAGCCCATACTCGCTCCGAGAAAGCCGAACTCAGCAACCGCAAGTCCGACTGGAACACCAAGAATCGTGGCAGCTCCGGTCACGAGTGCTTCACGCTCTCCGGAGCGCTCCTGTGCCTCAGCCACCTTTCGAGGATAGGGCTCGCCCAAAGCGACAAATCGAAGTGGATCGGCTGGTGAAAGCCCAGCATCCCACTCCACGAAGCTCTCCGGGTCGACAGTCAGTGCGATTCGTTGCCGGGCGGTGAGGCGGGCGTGATAACCGCATCGCGGGCAGACGGAGTGGTTCCGCTCGAACTCGCGGGTATAGATGAGTTCGCGGCAGCGTGGACACTTCGACCAGAGACCATCAGGGATGCTGGGACCCAGCGATTCGGTCACCTCGCTCGCCACATTGCGTCTGCGGAATCGCGGTCGCACGATGACTCCTCTCAGTGCGCTCGCCTGTCGGGCTATGATACACAGGGAAACAGTCAAGCTGGGGCGGGGGCTGCGATGAGCGATGTCGCGGTGATGATCCTTGCTGGTGGTCAGGGAGAACGGCTCAGTATTCTCTCGCGTCAGCGTGCCAAACCGGCTGTTCCCTTTGGAGGGAAATACCGCATCATTGACTTCGCGCTCAGTAACTGTGTGAATTCTGGACTCTATGATGTGGCAGTCCTCACCCAGTACCGACCGCACTCGCTCAACGAGCACATCGGTCATGGTCGCCCATGGGATCTGGATCGGGAGCGAAGTGGGGGCGTTGTGATCTTGCAGCCGTACCTGGGGCGGTCGACCTCCGGGTGGTATCGTGGAACTGCCGATGCAGTCTACCACAATCTCTTTTACATTACGCGGCGTCCCTACCGCGATGTCTTGATCCTCGCTGGCGATCATGTCTATGC
>DAOTWO010000324.1:0-6178 GCA_034435855.1 Thermomicrobium sp.
CATTTTAGAGCGAGAGGTGACAGAGGACATCGAGCGGTTGGGTGGGTCGCAGCCGCTGGAAATCCCTTACACCCGGGCGACTCCAGTGTACTTATGGCGGCGACGGGTCGGCTGGCTCCTGCTCCTCTTTCTTGGGGGGACCTATACGGCGTCGGTTTTACGAGCCTTCGAAGAAGAACTCGAGCATGCGATTGCCCTCACATTCTTCGTCCCGCTTTTAATCGGGACGGGGGGCAATGCGGGCTCGCAGGTGGTCACGACTCTGGTACGCGCGATTGCCATCGAAGGGTTACGGCTCGGTGATATTCCAAGGATCTTGCCCAAGGAATGGGGAGCTGGTCTCCTGATCGCTGCCGTGATGGGATTAGCTGGCTTCCTCCGCGCTGAGCTCCTCGGAGCCGGTGTACTCATTTCCCTTACTGTTAGCATCGCAATCATCTGTATCGTGCTGTGGGCGGTCACGGTTGCCACGTTGTTGCCGCTGCTGTTACAGCGTTTGCGCATCGATCCTGCAGTGGTCTCAACACCGTTGATCACCACGCTCGTTGATGGAACAGGGTTGCTCATCTACCTATCCATTGCTCGTGTTGTGCTCAGTTACGGTGGTACGAGCGTGTGACCCTTTGGGAAAGGGGGCGTACGTGGAGGTCCGAGAGTTAGCGCAAGGGTGGTTCCTCGTCGACTTGGAATTTCAGGGGGTTGCTCAGGCCGTTGCTGCGTACGTTTACAAGGGCAAGAACGGTGTGACGATCGTGGATACCGGCCCAAGTACCACCGTACCGGCACTGATGCGTGGGCTCGCAGAATTGGGTGTCGGTGAGGAGGAAGTTCGCCAACTTGTCCTGACGCACATCCATCTTGACCACGGTGGTGCCGCAGGACTACTGCTCGAACGACTGCCACAGGCGCGTGTCTTCGTTCATCCGGTTGGAGCTCCCCATTTGATCGATCCGAGTCGACTCTGGGCGAGTGCTTCTCGGATCTATGGGGATTTGATGGGGCAGCTCTGGGGAGAGGTGCGGCCGTGCCCGAAGGATCGCGTCATCGTCATTGAAGACGGGGAGCGAATTGATTTGGGGGATGGACGACTGCTCCTCGCTCTGTCGACCCCAGGTCACGCCTCACACCACCACGCGTACCTCGATCCTGCGACTGGATTGCTCTTCGCCGGCGATGTCGCGGGCATCCGGATTGGTGGACTTCGTTTCGTCTTCCCACCGACGCCACCCCCCGATCTCGACCTCGGCCTGTGGCGACAGAGTATCGAGCGTCTCCGTGCGTTGCGTCCGACTCGGCTCTGTCTCGGTCACTTCGGTACGGTGGACGACCCGGACTGGCACTTTGACGATCTCCTTGCTCGCCTTTTCCTTTGGGCGGGTTGGATTGGCGCGCAGTTGGAGTTCGGCGCTGAGCCAGCGCTTGTTGCCGAGCGTCTGCAAGCGCTTACCGACGAGGAGCTCCAACTCGTTAGTGGCGGGGGGGTACCGTTGCCCGCCTATCACTTAGCATCGGGAAGCTACCGGATGACGGTCGACGGGTATGTCCGGTATTTCCGATCACACCGTCCCTTCGCGAGTGGGTTGTGAATTGCTCCGCCGAGTGCTATACCGATGCCCCGGTGCCCAGGTGTCGCGGGGAAAGGGGCGACTGTCATGGAGATAGCTGAACGGCGGACACGCGCATTTCGGTTGATCCTCTTGCTCGGTCTCGTGAGCCTCTTTGGCGACATCACCTACGAGGGGGTCCGTGGCGTCACTGGCCCATACCTTGCCTTACTCGGCGCCAGTGCGACGGTCGTCGGACTCGTCGCGGGACTCGGCGAGTTCCTGGGTTATGCGCTCCGTACCGTCGCCGGCTACATTGCGGATCGTTTTCGTTCGTATTGGCTCCTGACGATCGTGGGCTATGCGCTCGTTGGTGTCTTACCGCTGCTCGCGTTAACGCAGCGGTGGGAGCTCGCAGCTTTCCTGATCGTCCTGGAGCGGCTCGGCAAGGCGTTACGGACCCCATCGCGGGACGCCATTGTGTCCCATGCGGCGAGCCAGATCGGGCGTGGGAAGGGATTTGGGATCCACGAGGCCTTGGATCAAGTGGGCGCGCTCGTGGGGCCACTGCTCTTCGCGGTCGCGCTCACGGTCGATGGTGTGAGCGGGTATCGACTGGGATTTGCGCTGCTCACGCTTCCCGCAATAGCCGTGATTGTCCTCCTCTTCTTCTCTTGGCGCTGGGAACCGCATCCAGAGCGCCTCGAGCGCTTTCAGCCGCGGGCGACAGCGACAGACCAACGGCAAAGGGGGCGGCTTACTGGTGCCTTCTGGCGCTACAGCATTTTTAGCGGAATGGTTATGCTCGGGTTTGCGCACTTTGCCGTGTTGTCCTACCACGTGGAACGAACGGGCCTGGTGCCTGCGGCAGTGATCCCACTCCTCTATGCCCTCGCGATGGGGATCGACGGTGCGATTGCGCTCCTTGCGGGATGGATGTACGACCGTCATGGCCTGCTCACACTCATCGCGGTGCCGATCTGCGCCGCACTGGCTGCCTTCGGAGCATTCCAGACGACTCTCCTAGCCATAGTTCTCGGGGTGCTTCTCTGGGGCGTCGCAATGGGACTTGTCGAGACCACGATGCGAGCAGCTGTCGGTGAGCTCTCGGAACCCGAATCGCGTGGTTTGGCCTATGGCGTCTTCAACACAATCTTTGGTCTTTCTTGGCTGGTCGGAGGTATTCTGCTCGGTGCCGTGTACCAGCGCTATGCCTCTCTTGGCGTCATCGCGACGGTCGGCATTTTCCAACTCCTAGCCCTTCTGGTCTTCTTCGTGCTCGATGTGAGGCGCGCTCACCAATTCCACCAGCAAGTGGTGGGCTGACCGTACGAGGGAACGGGCGAGCGACCAACTTTGGCTTCTCCAGTGAAGCAGACACCAATGGCGATCGCCAAGCGGCCGTGTGGCGACATCATCGTGTTCGTTGCACCGTGGTACGGTGGGTCGGGTAAGACCTCTCGTGAGGCGCTAGCCCACTGCAGGGAACTTGGCCGCTGGTTCCGCTGACGGTGCCCACTGTGGCTGTACATGTACCGCCGAGGACCGTGGAGCGCGCTTGCCCCGCGGCACACGGTCTGTGGATACCCGTGTCAGTCCTGCTTTCGGGGACGGTTTCTCTGACGTGAAAGCCAGGTGAGGAGTTCCGGGAGTGATCTGGTGTTGAGCACGTGACGCGATTCAGCCCATCCACGGCGAGCCATTGCGATGGACCATCTCATGTTGTCGAGCTGCCGAGTCGAGTGCGCGTCGCTGGTGCAGGCGATCAGGATGCCACGGTTTATTGCGCGTTGTACCCAGACGTCAGGAAGGTCCAGGCGGTCGGGTTGACCATTGATCTCGATGGCCACGCCATACTCAGCAGCAGCATCGAGCACAGCATCAAGATCGATCTCATAGGGAAGGCGAGAGTTTAGAAGGCGTCCTGTAGGGTGACCGAGAATATCAACATGTGGGTTCGCAAGAGCGCGGATGACCCGTTCGGTCATCCGCTCGATGGGCATATCGAACGCGCTGTGGACCGAGACGATGACAACGTCAAGTTCAGCCAGGACCTCATCAGGATAATCGAGTGTCCCATCAGACTGGATATTGACTTCGGCGCCCTGAAGGATGCGGAAGGGAGCCACACGCTCATTCACCTCGCGGATCAGTTCTCGCTGTGCTCGCAGGCGCTCGACGGTGAGGCCGCGTGCAACGGTCAGTGACGGTGAGTGATCAGAGATGACGAGATATTCGTATCCGCGCGCTATGGCAGCCTGCACCATCCGCTCGAGTGAGTCGTGGCCGTCGCTCCAATCAGTATGTGCATGAAGGTCACCGCGAATCTCCTGTTGCTCGACAAGTTTCGGCAAGCGATGCTCCCGAGCTGCTTGGATCTCCCCGCGGTTTTCACGAAGTTCTGGAGGAATCCAGTCCATATCGAGTAGGCGGTAAATTTCCTCTTCGGTACGGCTGGCCAGGCGTGTTCCATTCTCATCGAAGAGTCCATATTCAGAAAGCTTCCAACCGCGTTCCTGTACATAGGTGCGTAGAGCGATGTTGTGTTCCTTGGAGCCAGTGAAGTAGAGGAGTGCCGAACCGTATTCGTCTGGAGCCACGACGCGGAGGTCGACCTGCAGATCCTCGCGGGTGAGGATAGAAGGACGCGTCGGCCCGACCGCCAATACTTCTTTGACGATAGGAAGATGGATGAACGCATCGACGACTGCTTCTGGGTCGTCCGTCCCTACGAGGATATCGATATCGCCAATCGTTTCTTTCATCCGGCGCAGGCTTCCGGCGGGGTCGATCGCTTTCACTGCCGGTATTCCACGCAGTGCAGCGACGACGTCTTCGGCGACTGGTAAGGCGATGCCGAGTAGGAGCCGCTTGGTTCGCTGCATCAAACGCGCCGCCTCACGCGCGATCCGCTCCTCGAGCTTCTCACCGAAGCCGGGTAAATCGCGGAGCTTGTGTTCTTGTGCGGCTTGTAGCAATTCCTGGATCGTTGTGATGCCCAGTTTCTCGTACAGAAGGTGCGCGCGGGCCGGACCAATTCCCGGCACCTCCAAGAGGTCGACAGCCTGAATAGGTACTTCTCGTTTCAATTCCTCGTAATATTGAAGCTTTCCCGTTTGCAGATACTCCTCGATCTTGGCAGCAAGTGCTTTCCCAACACCAGGGATTTCGTCCAGCCTACCCTGTCTAGCTAACTCCTCGATGTCGACGTCCAGAGCACGAATGTTTTGGGCAGCGGTTGTATAGGCGCGGATACGGTACGGATTTTCATTCTTGAGCATCAGGAGTTCAGCGATGTTGTCCAAGAGAAGGGCGACCTCTTCATTGCGCCGCATCGCCGTCACTCCTTCGACTCGGCAGCTTCTGTCGCTATTTCCTCGATCCAGGCGCGGAGAAACCGAACTGTCGCGTGGACAATCGCCCGAACCTCATCCGGAAGAAGTCCAGTTATGGCAGCGATCTCGTCGTCGCTCCAGCGATCCAGTGCCGCAAGAAGATAAATCTCGCGCCAACGTTCTGGCAAACGGTCGAGTAAGTGATCGAGCACGCGGCGTGCTTCAGGATCGTCGATCACCTCGTCCGGAAGAGGAAGATCAGGATCGGCGAGTGCTGATTCCAGCCGCGCAATGGTAGGTTGCGGGACGGGAGGCAGCGTGGAAACCGCGGTCGCAGCCGGCATCGGATGGTGGTGCAGACTGTGCTGGGCCAGTGCGGCGCGGTGCACCGTATCGCGTGCAAGGTGCCGTAACCAGGCAAAGCGGTCGCGCGGCAGCTGGGGCAGGAGGCGAAGTTCTTCGAGCGTGCGCTGATACGTCGCAAAGGCGAGTTCCTCTGGATCAAGTTCACCCTGTGTGATCAAGCCAGCCTCAATCTCCCGCCCGAGAGCACGCAGGATTGTGCGTAGCACTGGGAGGTAGAGGTCGAGTCCCTCCTTGTACAGCCACCGCTCGCGCTCTTCGATCTCTTCGACCGACAGATGAGGTGGGCGCGGTTTGGGAGCGACAGCCGCATGCAGCCGTTCCGTGAACTGCCGTCGGAACTTTTCGTATGGAGTCGCCTCCAGTCGACGACGCAAAGCGTGAAAGTACGGGTCCTGGAAGACCATCGTTCTGCTCCCTCCCCTGGGGCCAGTCGACGCTTTCCAGCATACTGATTCCTGTGCGTGGTGTCATGAGGCCTTGCGCATGCATTGTCGGTCATGTGCTGTGGCAGAAGGGAACGGCCTTGTTTGATCGTATGTAACCATGAGTGGGCAGCTCTCGAGGAGCGGCGAAGTAGGCGACTGAACAAGCGGAATCCCACGCGGCGGTATTCCCGTAAAAAGTATCAAGGCGTCCAGCCGCGCCTGGCGAGCAGTTCCGCTCCGATGCGCCCGAATGCGAAGGCCGCTGCAGAATCACTGGATGCTCGGTACTCGAAGCGAGCACGCTCGAAGTACTGCACAATCGTCCCATCCGGGGTCATGAAGGGTTCGCTAATGGGAAGCCCAAATCGGCGGAGCGCTGACACCTCGCTGGGCTCGGTCACGCTCGTGCTAAACCCGTGACGGAGCCAAAAATCGAGGAAGGCGTCACAGATCCGGTGTGCAGTCTCCTCAAAGTAGCGGCAGTTGCCACCTGTCATGCCGTCCAGCG
>DAOTWO010000325.1:0-1877 GCA_034435855.1 Thermomicrobium sp.
CCGACGAATCCGAGCGTCGGCTGTTCTCCCACGGTTCCACCCGTCCTTTCCCCGCTTCCACCCCGTGCACCGCTCATCATGCCGGACCACTAAGCGCCCCTGCAAGTCCTCGTCTGTGCGACCACCCGCACAGTCGCTAATCCGCAGACCGTCGCGCGACCGACCAGTGGGTATCCGACTCCTCTCCTCTGGAGCACTCTCGTTGACTCGCGGTCCTTTCACCACCGCTTCCCATACTGGTCTCCGACCAATGGCGAGATGACGAGGTGTCACCGGTCTACGCATGAGAGCATCGATGATTCCTCTCACTCTCAAGGCATAGCGCGTCTATCGCGCACCGATCATCCCCCGCGAACCTCTTCGGCCAAGCCAACGACACTGGAGCCGGTCAGCGATCTCCCGTTCGAGACGTCCCCTATGAATGCTCGCCGGCAATAGAAACAAGCGTTGCCTCGTGATACCTAGCTGTGTTTCACGGTGCAGGGCCTGCGCAACCAACGTTGCACTGATACCTCAGCAGGACGGGTGGAGCACTCATCACCGTACAACCGCGCTCACACAGATACGGAGCAACGTACCTGATCCACTTGAGCCGCACAACCATGACTGGCTATCAGCGCTCCGATTCTCGGGAAATTCAACAAACTTCTGCCTCTAAGAGAAAAGCACGCCTACCCTTCGACCCACAATCAGCAAGCCTTCCCATGTCTACTTCTCCCCGCGGCGTACAGTGTCCGCGTATCGCCTCTCCTCTGCTTGGCTCGTGGCGATCGAGCTGCCCGCACGGGGGAGTTCGTCACGCTCCCAACCACAACCATGCGACTGAGAACTTCTCGTAGTCTGCAGCCGCGAAATTCCCCGAAGAGAAGCGTAGTACTCCACGTCCGAGTGGCCTCGGTATCCATCGATCTGCTTTCATATCGCTAAGGAGAGAATGAACCCTTACGTGAGGTAGTTCGCTCACTGCGCAGGGTATCCTGCGCCATGGACAGTACCACCACACGATGCGTGGCTTGCTCCTTCACTGTGCAGTCAGCTGGCCTTCCCGCTCGCGCAACCTGCTACTCTGATCCGCACGCTCTTGACCTCCAGCCCTGGCAACCAGTGCCAGCCTATGGGGTTACTCGCCACAATGGACGCTCACCGCACTTTTGAGCACGGCGAATAACGCTCACGTCGCCACCTGATCAGACACTCCACACCTGCTTTGTCAGGAGCGTGGGTATCACCGCCCGAGAAATCGCCTGCACCTGCAACGGCAGCAGCGCAACCCCGTGAGGTGCTCCTCACGTCGCAGTAGAGCAGGACACCGCTCTGGAATAGCAGCCACTCGCATATCACCGTTCGAGACGGGGACGAACCGCAATGCTTCATCGTCCCCGTCACTCGATCGAGCATGGTTTCCATCGGAGCTCGGTTACTGCAATGGTATTCGCGCCCAACACCAGCGGACCACTTCGCTCCTGAATCCACCGGCCCCTTCTTCTCCCCACCTGGCCAGAGTGCCGCACAACGCCTCACGCTGCGCACACCCGAGCGCTCCACGACCACAGCGGCGTTCTCTGATCTGCCAAGCGCCCCCTTCACTCTCTCGTCGATCCCGGTCCACCGACCGGTACCGCCGTGACAATTAACCGCTGGTCATAACGTCCCGTTGCGGGGCTGTAGTTGCCAGCACACGTTATCAGGGTGAGCCGCTCTTCCAGAGTCGGTCCCACGATGCGCTCGACGGGGGCTCGTGCCTCCTCCACCGTCTCCAGCCCAGCCACACGGTAACGAGCCACTCTCCCGTCCGCCAACTCCAGTTCCACCACATCTCCAACGCGTAGCCGCCAGAGATCCCAGAACACCGCCGGGCCAACACCCACAAAGTCCAC
>DAOTWO010000326.1:0-8119 GCA_034435855.1 Thermomicrobium sp.
GGTCGGGCCTATCGTTTCCACACACCTGACGGCCATCCGATGGAGCTCCTCTGGGACGTCGAGTACTACAAGACGCCCGCTGAGGCAAAGACGAAACTGATTAACCGACCCCAGCGTCGGCCACTGCGCGGCGTTCCCGTGCGCCGTATTGACCACGTGAATCTCCTGGCCAGTGACGTCACGCAGAATAAGCAGTTCCTGATGGATGTGCTCGGTTTCCGTCTGCGCGAGAATATCATCCTCAACAACGGTCGTGAGGCAGGCGCGTGGCTCTCGGTCAGTCCGCTGGTCCACGAGATCGCGTTTATGATGGACCAGGCTGGTGGCAAGGGTCGCCTCCATCACGTCTGCTACTGGTACGGTTATGTCCAGCACCTCTCCGATATCGCTGACATCTTTAGTGAGGTTGGGATCAAGATTGAGGCTGGCCCCGGCAAGCATGGTATTTCCCAGGCATATTTCATGTATGTCATTGAACCGGGTGGCAATCGTGTCGAACTCTTTGGTGACGCTGGATACTTGATCTTTGATCCCGCCTGGCAACCGATCACGTGGCGCGAGGAAGAACTCGACAAGGGCATCATCTGGTTCGGTTCGCCCTTGCCCGCCGAGTTCTTCCTTTACGGGACCCCGCCGATCGAGGTCGCCGAACCCGCCCGCGCCGACGACTAAGTGCTCCAGTGTGAACACTGTCCCGCTCACCCGCACAAAACGGGTGAGCGGGCGGCTTTCCTTCTGCGCCCAGTTGCGCTACAGTGAGATCCACCACCCTACCGAGGTGGCGCTTTGCCATCACGCACTGGAGGGTCTGTCAGATGCCGATGTTGGAGATTATCGTCGCGCGTGCGGAGCCACTCAAGCTCGAACAAAAGCGGGCATTTGCTCGAGAGGCAGTCGAAATCTTCCGGACAGTCCTTGGTACGCCACCGGGCCGCTTGCGCCTGGCGTTTTACGAACTCCGTCCCGAAGACAGCCTCGGCCTTCTGGAAGAACCTGACCCAGCACCTCAGCCCACCTCGGACGGATAAGCCGTGAGCCTAGTTCTCTGGCTCTTTGTCGCTGCTCCATTCACGCTTCGTCTCCCTACGGAACTCTCGAGCAGGTGCCAGGAAGAATCTTGGCTAGCCCTCTCGGAATGATTACCGCTCTTGGCGTCGCAGTGCAGTTTCTGGCTTCCACGGCGCTCGTCGCCCGAGCCTGTGTACGGCGGCAGGTACCCGCCGCACAATGCCGCCAGTGGCTGCAACGAAGCCCAACCATCCGATAGACGGTCAGATTGCCCATAATCAGGCTGCTTTGACACGTTCAGCCCCACAACAACCGGCACAACAAGATATGAGTCGTATGGGCCACCACTGAGCACAAGATGCCGCCCTCGATGAACCGTGGCTTCGTGCCGCGCGTAAACCCGTCCCGGTGAGTACTCCTGGATATCGCGTCCTTGGACAATGAGGCGCAAAGTCTCACCCGCCTCGAACCGCGTTCCCGAGGGCCAGATTTCGATATCGACTGCGACTGGTTCACCAGGCCGCAGCTTCTCTTCCTGTTCGTGTCGGTGAAACGGCTGGAGCTCCGTTGAGCGCACCGGGTCGAGCGCGCGGTGTGAGGCCCGTAGCCAGCCGAGCGCCACAGGGCCATCGTCGTACTGGGCATAGTGCGGGAAGGTCACGAGCTGGCCATCGCGGTCCAGCTTCTGGATTCCGACAAAGAGATCGGCATCGTCACTATCGAGTGCAGCCACCCAGAGGTGCAGTCGCATCGGCCCAACCAGCTCTACCGGCTCATTGAAACGGTAGTCGCAAACAAGGCGTCCAAGCGGCTGCCGTCGCCGGTCGACACCCCCACTTGTCGCGAGATACCAGCGTGTCAGGACTTCACTTGGTTGCCGCTCTGTGAGGAGCCCGCGTTCGACGTCGAGAAACAGGCGTATGCTCTTGTCTCGGGAATTGGCCATGCCTCGAACGCACGCCATTCACCTGTGGTTCCCTTTGCCCGGATGAACGCCCGGACAGCCGGCCATTCATCTCCTTCGGTCACGCGTCCTTTCAAGAATGTCTCGAAGAAGGCAAATTGGCGCAGGCGGCTTTCCAGGCGAGAGTAATACGCCCATTTCTTCTCGCCGTGTACTTCAAGCCATTTCTGTTGAGAACGAATTCGCTTGAATCCCTCAAGCGTTCCACGCGTGTGCAGTCCATGATCCGTCCAGCTGGCAACAACGTACGCGGGAATACGGATGCGTTCGAGTGCGGCCGCTTTGGATGCCCAGAAGGCATCGAACAGGGGATGCTCCTGGGTCTCGGTGAAGAGATCCTCCACCAGGTGTAAGCCGACCGGAAGACGTTGCAACGTCCAATACGGCCAAAACCACGTCTCTGGAATGCCACCGTGAAAGGCAAACTCGCGATGCGTATCGGACCACTCCTCCCAGGGATTGATCGCCGCCAGATGCGGGGGTTCCAGGGCTGCGACACGCCACTGGATATTGGCAAGATACGAGACACCCGTCATGCCGACACGGCCTGTGCACCACGGCTGCCACGCGATCTACTCGATTGTGTCGTAACAGTCCTGCGCTTCCTGCTCTGAGATGAACGTGGCCACCCCTTCGGAATACCAGACCCCGCGAGGATTCACGTTCACGACCGCATACCCTTGCGGTACCCAGAAGTGCGGATCCGGCCCCTCGAACATCGGAGAGGGCCCGACGTCCTCCTCGCGCACACCAGCTGCGGGAAACGCACGGACCAAGTACTGGAGTGTTCCCTCATGTTTCCCGTACGGTCCCCACGCCAACAGGGCAGGCACTGGATCACCCGACGCCGGCCGGAAAACATCCGCGTAGATGCGTGTACCATCCCGCAACGGGATTGCCACGTCTCGTTCGATCAAAATATCGCCCTCCACAGTGCGACTCGGTGCGGGGCCGCGGATGCCTACGGTTTCCGGACGGTAGAAGGGTTCCATGAAACGGTATGGACCCATTACTGTCCCCTTCCGTTGGGAACGCATACGGGCTTGGATGCACCACCCAATGCGACCGCCCCGCCGCTACCGAGGAAGACGCAGGCGCAAGAGGCGCTGTGCATTGCCGAAGAAGATCCGCTCTTTGTCCTCGCGCGACGCTGTGATGTTCTCGACAACACGAATCGTCTCGCCGATGAACAAGCCACCCCCACGCGGATCGAAGGGAAAGTCAGTCGCGAAGAGGACACGCTCGGCCCCGAAGAACGCGAGCCCGCACTCGGTCGCAGGAAGCGCACCGAAAAGCGCTGTATCTGCATAGAAACGCCGGAAGTACTCATACGGTCGCTCGCGGAGTCGCTCCCGCGCTGCGAGATCCTCAGGGTCGTCTGTTCGCTTGCCGAGCGAGTCGAGCCCCCAGCCGACACGTCCCTCGAAGTAGGGCACCATTCCACCCATGTGATGGGTGACGATCTTGCTGTTCGGATAGCGATCGAAGAGCCCCCAGAAGACCATGCGTGCCATGAAGACACTCGTCTCGTACGGCCACCCGGAGCACCACCAAATGTCGTACTTCGAGCGATCTTCCGTGCGGTAGTCAGCGACTTCAGGGGTCGCGAGAGGGATGGACCCAGATTGGCAAGTCCCGCTGGGCCATAAAGGCAAAGAGCGGCTCGTAGATTGGCTGGTCGAGTGGTGCCCCATTGACATTCGTATCGATTTGCACGTCCGTCGCTCCGAGTTCGTCGATTGCAGAGCGCGCCTCCTCGACCGCCGCATCGGGGTCATTCATGGGAAGCGACGCCACAAATCCAACGAAGCGATCGGGGTACTTGTGACAGAGCTCCGCCATTCCTTCGTTGGCCAGGCGCGCAAGCTCGCGCGCCGGTGCTGGCTCTCCGAGCGCTTCGAGGGGTGGAGCCGCGAGCGAGATCACTTGGAAGTATCCCTCGTATGGCTCCATCAGTCGAAACCGATGATCGAGATCGTGCAGGGCCTGGATACCCTGCACTCGCTTCTGCATATAGGCTGATCCCGCAATTCGCTCCGTCATCGCTTGCCAGTAGCGGTGTGGAAAGATGTGACAAAACACATCGATCTTGAGCATGCGTGGCGTGTCTCCTTGCAACCAACCCTGCCGGAGGTTCACCCGTTCAGTGGACGGACAAACTATATAACTCCGAGCCCACAATCATCGCGGCTATCACCGACGTCCTACCGTCCGCTGCCACGGCACGAGCACGCGGCGGAGGAAGTCAACAAGTTGCACACTGACAAAACCGAGAATTGCCGTCACAAACAGCGTGGCCCAGAGCGACGATACCGAGAACGTTTGCCAGGCGCTCCACAGGAGGTACCCCAGCCCATCCCGAGCACCCAGCATTTCTGCCAACACTCCAAGGATCAATCCCGTTCCAACACCGAGCCGCAGTCCCGCGAGTACCAAAGGCATCGCCCCTGGCAGCGCCACCGTACGGATCACATCCCAGCGTCGCGCCCCGAACGTCTTGGCCACGTCGAAATACACAGGGCTGATGGCCAGAACTCCCTCCATCGCGTTGGTCACCGCAAGGTAGAAGACCCCGATGGCGACCATAGAAACCTTTGAGCCTTCGCCGAGTCCGAAGATCAAAAGCAATAGCGGGAAGAGGGCGCTCTTCGGCAAGGGATAGGTGGCCGCGATGATCGGGTCAAGCGTCAGGCGCAGCCAGCGCCACAGCCCCATCGCTAACCCGATCAGAACTGCCGGCACACCACCAATGAGCGTCCCGAGCAGCACGCGCCACAAGGTGATCTTCAAGTGGTGGAGCAGCACCCCAGTAGTGATTGCATCCCAGAACGCCCGCACAATCGCGCTTGGTGCCGGGAAGAATCGCTGGTCGACCCAGCCAGCACGCGCAGCAACTTCCCAGATCAAGAGCAGTGCAATCGGCGACAGTACTTGCACCGCCGCCTCCGTCTTGGCTCCTGCCTGAGGGAGCCAGCGGGGCCGCTGCATCCCCGTTCGCTCCAAAGTCGCTCCCTGCTCAGCCATCGTCACGCCTCCCGTGGTCCGCGTCGAACCTCTTCGGCGATCAGTCCCCAAATTTCCTCGTAGAGCTCGCCATAGCGCGGATCAGCGCGCACCTCGACGACGTCACGAGGCCGCGGGAACGGTATAGGAATCAGCCGTTTCACCTGGCCCGGTCGGTGCGTCATCACCAGTACTTCGTCTCCAAGCGTGATCGCCTCATCGATCGAGTGCGTCACAAAAATCACCGTCTTCTGCTGTTCCTCACAGAGGGTCGAGACTTCTTGTTGCAGAATCGTCCGCATCTGCTCATCGAGTGCAGAAAACGGCTCATCCATCAGGAGAACATCGGGGTCGACCGCGAACGCCCTGGCAATCGAGACTCGTTGCTTCATTCCACCGGAAAGTTGGTGCGGATATGCGCGCTCGAATCCCGCAAGTCCCACCTTGCGGATCCAGTGTGCTGCCCGCTCCTCGATGTCACGGCCACGGACACGGCGCAGCCGCAGGCCATAGGCAACGTTCTCGCGCACCGTCATCCATGGGAAGACTGACTGCTCCTGGAAGACCATCGCAAAGGGTGGATGTCCGTCACGGCTCGGCCGCATCCACACCTCGCCGCTGTCCTGCCGCTCAAGCCCCGCAAGGATCCGCAGCAACGTCGTCTTACCGCAGCCACTGGGGCCGACAATCACGAGGAAACGTCCCTCACGGAGCTCGAAGCCCACCCGATCCAAAGCACACAGCTGCCGTCGCCCGTGCATGAAGTGTTTGACAACGTCCCTCACCCGTACGACAACATCTCGCTGGACTACCGGTGCCGTTCTCGGCTCACTGAACGCCTCGTGCATCCCATCCTCCGACAACCTTTGCTGCTGCGAAGAACGGAACCCGTACGGTACCTCAGAACTTGTTCCGATCGTAGGAGGCTTCGATGAAGATTTTCAACCACGACGTTCTTCATACGTGAACGTGAAGGAAGATCCCTCGCGGATCGCCACATCGGCTTCACCGCGAACATGCCCGGGCCGAGGCCACGGTATCCGCCTGCCCCTCACCGGAAGCAGAGCAGCGAATTGTCATCAACGCACCTCAGACGCCGCGGAAGCGCCCACCCGCGTCCCAGCGGAGCTCCTCTCGCAGGAGGAAACGCCCCCGCAAACGAATGTCACGGGCATGCGCGCCAATCATGACCTCATACTCGCCGGGCGGTGCGACCCACTCACGAGCTGCCTCGTCGAAATAGGCAAGATCGCGTGGCGACACGGTGAACGACACGCTCGCCGATCCTTGCGGCATCAGATGCACCCGGCGGAATCCACGGAGCTCCTTGAGTGGTCGGCGCACCGTGCCGGCCGGAAATGCGAGATACAGCTGCACCACTTCGCTTCCCGCGCGCTCGCCAACGTTCTCGACGGTACACGTGACAGTGAGCTTTTCCTCTCCGCCGAGTGATTCCCGATCAAGCACGAGATCACGATAGGCGAAACGCGTGTAGCCGAGTCCAAAGCCGAAAGGAAAGAGTGGCTCAATTTGCCGCGCGTCATACCAGCGGTAGCCAAGAAACAGCCCCTCGCCGTACCGGAGCCGCCCGAACTCGCCCGGATAATTCAGGAAGGCTGGTGTGTCCTCAAGACGTCGCGGATAGGTAAACGGTAAGCGACCAGCCGGCTCCCTGACTCCCGTCAAAACGTCCACTACCGCATGACCCACTTCTTCACCGGCATACCAGGCCAACAGCAACGCCCGGACACGCTCCAACCAAGGCAGGTTCACCGGGGATCCTACCGTCAGCACCACCACAGTGTTCGGGTTGGCTTCCGCGACCGCCGTGACGAGCGCGTTCTGTGCTCCTGGTAAGTCGAACGATTCCCGATCAAAGCCCTCGCTCTCCCACTCCGGACTCAGTCCGACAAACACGAGCGCAAGATCCGCCTGCTGCGCCGCCCGTACCGACCGAGCAATCCGTTCCTCATCGCTGAGCTCCTGCACTACTCCGAAGCGAAAGCCAGCGAGTGGGAGACCAGGCTGGAACTTGCGGTATTCGACGACGATTTCGTATGCCCTTTCCGCCTCGAGGTCGACCGCAGCACGCACTTCAGCACTCCCGAACCCAAAGTAGGTCCTCCCGGGTTGCGGCGCTGTCCAGTTATCGAGCACCAACGTGCCATCGAGGTGGACCCGTACCTGCCCAACCGCCGTCGCACCGAGCACGTAGCGACCAGTCTCCTCGGGACGCATAGTGACGCGCAGGCGTGCGGAAAAAGCGCTGGCATCGACACCAGGGGCAACCTCGCCGAGCCAGATCAGGTCAGTCGTCCGCACGCGAATCGTAGCGACCGGTGCCCCTGCAAGCTCGGGATTTGCGAAGAGTGCGAGTTCCGCCCCCTCGGAGCCGAGAGCTTCCCCTTCCAGCGGCGGAATGAGTTTGAAGATTGCAGCTCCCTCCTCGACGAGAAACTCACACTGTGGCGCGCTCTCTCGCAAGGCTTCAAGCGGTGTCACAACAGGATGGGAACGGACAAACGCACTACCGCCTCCGCCAACGGCCGGTCTTCTGGCATGCGGGCCAATCACCGCCAAGCGCCTCATGGTCGAGAGATCAAGCGGTAAGATCCCGTCGTTGCGCAGCAGCACCATCCCAGAAGATCCTACTTCGCGAATCAATGCGCGGTGTTCTGGGCGATCAACTGCACGCTCTTCGTTCGTCTCAGGCCCTGGAGCGAACCGCCCAGCACGTTGGTAGAGCGTTAAAACCCGGCGAGCGCTTCGCTCGATGATCTCAAGCGCCACCTCGCCACGTTCCACCGCCTCACGAAGCTTGTCTCCCCGCCACTGCGGAGGCCCTGGCATCTCCAGGTCCAATCCGGCCTGCAGCGCCTCGACGGTGCTGTGCGTCGCGAACCAGTCCGACATCACAACGCCTTGATATCCGAGTTCCTCGCGAAGGATCGTGGTCAAGAGCCAGGGGTGCTCGCTGCAGTAAATACCACCGACCCGGTTGTAGGCCGCCATGACACACCACGGATCAGCCTCAGCAACCGCCACCGCGAAGGGGAACAAATAGACCTCCCGTAATGTTCGCTCATCCACCTCGACTGATACTGTATGACGTTCGAACTCTTGATCGTTGGCAACATAGTGTTT
>DAOTWO010000327.1:0-2541 GCA_034435855.1 Thermomicrobium sp.
TCCAATTTCGGACGGGTCTGGCGAGACAAATCGACGAGAGAGGAGGGCCGCGATGGTACCCCACCAGGCCTGGACTCACCAGGACGGACAGCTTGACGCACAACTACCAGACGCAATCCGCGAACTCCTCGCTCGCACGACGCTCGTAATCGTCTCCAACCGCGGCCCCGTGGAGTTTCACCAGACATCCGATGGCGACTTCGTCACCAAGCGTGGCACCGGCGGCGTGATCACCGCCATGAGCGCCGCAGCCCGCTATGCTGAAGCAATCTGGGTCGCCTGCGCGATGACAAGCACTGACCGCTTGCAAGCCGACGAAATGCGTCGTCGCGGTGCACCATTTCTCGACCTCCCTGACCTCCCAGGATTCCGTCTTCGCTTCGTCGTGCCGGACCACAGTGCGTACCAAGGCTATTACAACCGAATCGCAAACCCGCTCCTTTGGTTTCTTCAGCATTACCTGTGGGACACGCCCCGCGCACCAGATATCGACCACCGTACCTGGCAAGCCTGGCACGAGGGATACGTGGTAGTAAACCGCCTGTTTGCAGAAGAGGTGGTCGCTGCCGCCGCTGCCGCCCCGCGCGAGCCGATCGTTTTGCTTCAGGATTACCACCTGTATCTCACGCCGGCCTTTATCCGTGAACTCAGCCCCGATCTTTTTCTCCATCATTTTGTGCACATCCCCTGGCCCGACCAGGATTACTGGCGCCTGCTGCCCTTGGAGATGCGGCGCGCAATCTGTGAGGGGCTGCTTGCCAACGACATCGTTGGTTTTCAGACACCACGACACGCCCGGAGTTTTCTCAACACCGTCGATGCGAACCTTCCCGACGCTGAAGTCGACTATCGCCGTCGTGAGGTGGCCTACCGAGGGCGCATCACGCGGGTACGCGTCTATCCCATCTCGATCGATCCTGAACTTGTGCGCGCTGTCGCGAACAGCGAAGACGCTCGGCGTCACGAGGAGCATCTCCAGGCTTACCGCAACGAATTCACGATTGTCCGCGTCGATCGGGCCGAACCGAGTAAGAATGTTGTGCGCGGCTTCCTCGCCTATGATCGCCTCCTCGAGGCACATCCAGAACTCATTGGTCGGGTAAATTTCCTCGCCTTTCTCGTGCCGACCCGGATGGAAGTAGCCGAGTATATCAACTACCTAGACGAAATTAACGCGGTAGTCGGGCGCATCAATGCCAAGTACGCCAACGCGGCCGAAGTGGAAGGCATTCACTGGCAACCGGTTCATCTCTTTGTCGGTGACGACTACCCGCGCGCTCTGGCTGCGATGCGGTTCTATGACGTCCTCCTCGTCAATGCGATCTTCGACGGGATGAACTTGGTCGCCAAGGAAGGAGCACTCCTCAACGAGCGCAACGGCGTGCTTATCCTCTCTGAAGGTGCTGGAGCTTACCAGCAACTAGGCCAGTGGGCATTGACCGTCTCGCCGACTGACATCGAGGGAACAGCGCAAGCTCTGTGGCATGGGCTCACCATGCCCGAAGCCGAGCGAGCGTGGCGCGCAGAGCAACTGCGAAGACACGTCCTCGAACACGACCTTCGTCGCTGGCTCGTCGATCAGCTTCAGGACATCGCCGATCTCCGAGCCGAGCGCGCACCGCACCGTTTGGCCTCCCCATCGTGACAGTACCCACCCAGCCTGCCTTCTCTTTTGGTACAACTCCCGCAGTGTACAAGTGATGCCCGGGAGGGAATTCGTGTTTGAGCGCATCGGTCGGTTGTCATATCGTTACCGTTGGGTCATGCTCAGCCTCTGGCTTGTCGCGGTAGTGGCTGTCTTGCCGTTCCTGCCGCGGGTGAGCGGCGCACTTGAGGTCGGGGGGTTTTCGAGTCCACACACCGAGGCGGCTCGCACCCGTGAACTCCTGCGTGAGCGGATCCCCGGTTATAGTCCGAGTTCGCTCATTGTTCTTTTCTCCCACCCGACGCTCCGTCCTTCTGATCCTTCCTTCGTCGAACAAGCACAGCAGGCGCTCCGCAATGTGACCTCGGTGCCTCACGTGACCGGTATCCGCTGGTTCACGGAAAATCCGAGTCAGGTCGCTCCCGATGGCTCGCTTGCCTACGCGGTCATCGATCTCGATCTCCAACCTGAAGAAGCGCAGCGCGTCCTTGACGAGATCCAAGCCGCGATTGCCCCCACCGAGCTCCGTGTCCAGCTGGCTGGTGCCCCTGCCTTTTATGCTGACCTGGAACGTGTGACTGAGCGTGACCTTCGCCGCGCCGAGTTGATTGCTTTCCCATTCGCGCTCGCTGCACTCCTGTTCGTGTTCGGCAGCGTCATCGCGGCGGCCGTGCCGCTCTTCATCGGCGGCGTAACAGTTGCCCTTGTCCTTGGTCTCGTCTACGCGCTGACGCGGGTGACTGAACTCTCGATCTTTACCTTGAATGTCGCAACCTTGCTGGGCCTTGGCCTGTCCATTGATTACTCACTCTTCCTCGTCAGCCGGTTCCGCGAGGAACTCGCTGCCAATGAACTCGAACAGGCTGTCGCACGCACGACAGCCACTGCGGGTCGGG
>DAOTWO010000328.1:0-2621 GCA_034435855.1 Thermomicrobium sp.
GAAGCCTTGTTGGCTGCACTCGCGACCAAGGGGATTGCCGCGAGCATTGTGGGCGAGGTAGTCCCGCCCGAGCGTGGGCTGACGCTGGTGGTAGAGGGGCGCGAACAGCGGCTGGAACATCCGCGCGTCGATCCCTTCTGGGCCGCCTTTGGCCGGGCGATGGCGGAGGCACAACAGGCTGGCTGAGACAGATCCGGCTCCCTGTGCGACTCGTGAATCGTGCCTGCCAACCGGTGGTCAGGCAAAGATCCTCCGGTGCCCTGGTCGATTCCGGCGCCGACGAAAAGCTGATGTCTCGGCAAGAAGGGCATACTCACCGGAGGTGCTCAGGCAGCCGACTGTGTGTTTGGGTTGGTGCTCCGCTGTCGAGAGTACGCCCACCGTATCTGGGGCAGCAGGCAACGCGGGAGGAGAAACGAACATTGCTCCCACCCCTGGAGCACCATGCGTCACGGGAACGGGCTATGCCCAAGACTCAGCGGATTGCAGCTCTATTCGGTGAGCGCTCTCTGGTGAGACAGGCGGGGTGAGCGTCGCGACCAGACAATCCGCGATCCGGAGTCACCAACAGAGGGAGCGCAAGCGCACCCTCTTCGCTCGAGTGACGTGGCTCGAGAACTCAGTTAGTCGGTCCGATCGCTCGACGATTGCACGAGTGCAATGGAGATTCGGGAGCAGGGGAGAGCGTGGTATCAGACCAGCGCGGAGAAGCTGAAGTCTAGCGTTTCCGGCGAGTCTTCGAGCAGTCCTGATGCACTATTCTGCAGTCGCTACTCGCTCTGCCACGCACTGCACAGCGGACTTTATTGAAGACGATCAGTTCAGATTAACTGTGATGGTTCATTCTTGACGATCCCGAGGGTGAAACGCTTGGCTACTGAGGCCTGTGGGAGAATGTAGAACTGAATGGTGTCACATTTCAGATCGATCGCGCGTTCCAGCTCCTGTTGCAAGCGACGCAGCTGGGCCGGGGTGAGTTCACCCTCGAGCAGGGAGTTCTGTACCCAGGTGAGGTACTTTCGGCAAATTTTGAGCACCCGGGCCACACGCTCCACCCCCACGTCATAGGCGACGATAACGTACATGCCCGTTCTCGCCTCCTCATCGACACTTCAGGTACTGTCTTCAATTTTTGAGGATACTGAGTGGAGGGAAACCGGGGATACGGATGCTACCCGCGGAGGGCAAACGGCACGTACGACTGCTCACCGAGCAGATGTTTTTCGATCTTATAAAGTTCGAGTCGCAAGGTAGTGCGGTAGGAGACCGAGCGATTGAGCACTGGGTGGCGATACGTTTCCTGCAAGGTTTGCTCCCAGGCCTCCACAACCAGCTTTCGGCCGTCGTCGTCGAGAAAGACACCTTCCGCACCAGTCACAAAGTGACGTCGCTGGAGCTGCCCACGGTTGACCAGGCGGAAGATCAGCCGGTCGACCAGGACTGGCTTAAAGACCTCGGCCACGTCCAGATTCAGCGTATGCCGGCGGAAGTTGGTTTCGTGGAGGTAGCCGATCCGTGGATCGAGGTGTGTCTGATAGATCTGGGCGAGGACCGCGGTATAGAGGAGAGAGTTCCCGAACGAGATCAGGGCATTTGTCTCGTCGCGAGGTGGCCGACGGGTGCGTGGGCCAAAGGGGAACTCGGCGTCGATAATACTCGGCCAGACAGCGTAGTACGCCTCGCGGGCATGACCTTCAACGGCCATCAGGGCAGCAGGTGAGTCGGCCTGCTCCAGGTCGACGAGCGCTCGTTCGACGATATCCAGTGCATCCTGGGTATCGACATTGCGCCGTCGGTAGTACAGCATCACAGTCCGGATATTGCGGAGTGCGCCGCGGACGAAGGCGCGGGCAAGAGTGAGGCGACGAGTGCTATCCAGATAGTGTTCGACCTGGCGGAGGAGAAGTGCGCCGCTGCAGAGGTATTCGCGTGGGTAAAACGTTCCGGTGTAGTAGCCGTAGCGGTTGAAGAAATGGAGGAGGATTCCCTCGCGCGCGACGAACTCGAGGAAGCGCTTATTGAGGTCAACCTCGCCGAAGATATAGAGTTCGCTGACCTGTTCGATAGGAAGGAAGCGTTTCCCTTCGTCAGTTTCGAGCACAATCGTGTTCTGATGACGAGAGAGTCGGCCGGAGGAAAAGACGTAGACAGGCTTCATCCTTTCTGCTCCCTCGTCCGTGTAGTGCATGCTGAGCGGCGCTCCATCCCGGCCGAGGAAGGGATCGGCTCTTCGGCGATCCAACAGAACTCATAGTAAGCGCAGTGCGTGCAGGCGGAGATACGAGCGGGAGGTGGGGGAGTGGGCTGGGCCAGGAGGGCCTGGACTTGGGCAATCGCCTGGCGCACCTCAGCTTCCAGTTCGGGGGTGAGCTCGACTGGCTCGACACGGCGCTGCTCGGGGTAGCGCAGCTCGCCGCGGACGTGGAGGCCAGCCTCACGGAGTCGGAGGAGGTAATAGCCGAGCTGGAGGCGTTGGGCGTGTTGAGCACGCGGCGAGCGCTTCACCTCGCCAATGACGAGTGCCTCATCCTCCTCGGCATCAGTGGGGCGACGTCGGAGCACGTCGACTTTCATGCCGGGGAGAGCAAGTTCTTTGCGTTCGCGCGGATAGGCAGATTCAG
>DAOTWO010000329.1:0-1629 GCA_034435855.1 Thermomicrobium sp.
TGGTGCGCTCCCTGTCGGGCGGAGATGCCGGCGCTGGAGCGGGTCGCTCAGAGCTACGAGCAGGCCGGGCTCGTGGTTGTCGGCATTAACCAGCTTGAGGATCCGGACACAGTGCGGCAGTTCGTCCAGGAGTTCGGAATCTCCTTCCCGATCGCGCTCGATCGTGATGGGACAGTCAGCCGAGACTGGCGCGTGTATGGAATTCCACAGACGTATCTGATCGACGCTGACGGGGTGATTCGCAAGGCTTGGGTCGGACCGGTCACCGAGGATTCAGTCTCGCGCGCACTTGCGGAACTTGGTCTCTAGCCGTCCAGTTCTTGAGGAGCGTCCGTCCCTAGCTCCTGCGAAGTGTTCAACACCGAGTCACGTCTCTCCGAGCGGGCGTTGTCTCCCCTCGTGCTCCCCAAATTGGCTCGCTGGTGGGAGCCGGTTCGCACGCCGGTGGAAGGGCAGTCGGGCGACTCGATTGGTAGAACCTGCCGATGTCGCTCCGTGAGTCGGTCACTGCGAGTTCCTTGACTGCAACCATGGCTCGTCAAGGAATGCGCTTGTGTTCCGCGATCTGGAATCGTGTGAGCCGGAAGAGTGCCGGTGGAGATGCCGTCGGCTCGGTTGCCAGATCAGCCAACAGTTCGCCGATCGCCGGAGCGAACTTGAAGCCGTGTCCTGAACACGCGCTGCAGAGCACGACCTGTGGCCACTTGGGGTGCCGGTCAATCACGAAGTGATGGTCAGGGGTCATCGTGTAGAGACAGGTCAGGTACCACAGCACGGGGCCGCTGGCGCCGGGCCAGTAGCGCTCCAGCGTCGTGCGCAGTTCCTCGATCTCGGTGGGCTCGGCCGTACGGCGAACCGTCTCCGGCGTACAGACTTCGCCAGCATCATGCCGGCCGAACTTTACTCCCTGGCCAGGAAGCTCTGGGAATGCGCTGTAAATTCCGGTCTCGTCTTCCCATAATGCGAACGGGAAGTGCTCCGCGCGGTAGCGGCCCGGTGTCGTCGGGGCGAAATGTACATGGAGGATTCGCCAAACCGTGAGCGGCAGGTTGAGTTCCGGGACACTCGTTGGCAGCCAAGGCCCAGTGGCGAGGACGAGCCGTTCTGCGTGAAATGTCCCGAGCGGCGTCTCTACCCGAACCCCGTCACCGTCTGGAATCCAGCGCTCCACCGGGGTGGAGTAGTGCAGCTCTGCACCCGCAGCCTGCGCTCCGTCGACGAGTGCTGCCATGGCTGCTTCCAGATCGATCAGGGCGACCTCGGCTTCCCATACCGCAACCTGATCCGGTGCCAAGCGCAGGCCTGGAAAACGCACTGCCGCAGTTTCCGCATCCAGGAGTTCGTGTGTGAGACCGTGTTCGCGGGCGCTGGCTAGCGCCCCGCTCACCAGTGCCGTCTCTGGACGGCCGATGTACAGGCCTCCTGTCTTCCTGAGCAACTGGCGTCCACTTGTCCCTTCCAGTTCGCGCCAGAGTGACCAGGCACGTCGTACCAACGGGACATAGTCCGGTGCTTCGTAGTACGCTGTCCGGATAATACGCGTCTTCCCATGCGAGGAGCCGCGGTCGTGTCCACGTGGAAAGGCGTCAAAGCCGAGCGTGCGATAGCCGCGCTGGGCAAGATGAAAGG
>DAOTWO010000330.1:0-2038 GCA_034435855.1 Thermomicrobium sp.
GAGCCGGGCCGTCGATCAATGCCTGCTGACGATCAACGAGTTCGATCCGTGCTCCCATCTTGCGGAGCTCGCTCGTGTAACGGAGTCGGTCGTTGAAGACGCGCTCGAAAATACGACTCCGGCCATGAGCTTGAGTCATCAAGACAGCAAATGCCGCTTGCAGATCCGTCGGGAAACCTGGGAAAGGGAGTGCTTGAATCTCTGTCGCACAGAGCGGGTGGGGAGCTCGTACCAGCATCGAGGACTCACTCCACCAGACCTCAGCGCCCGCTTCGCGCAGCTTGTGTGTCAGGGGTGCCATGTCTGGCTCACGTACATGATCCAAAATTACTTCCCCATGTGTTATTGCCGCTGCAATAGCGAGTGTTCCCGCCTCGAGGCGATCCGGCAACACAGAGGCACGATATCCCCGGAGCCGATCAAGACCATGCACAACAATCCGTGACGTTCCTAGGCCGCTGATACGCGCACCCATATCTTGCAAGATTTCACCGAGATGGACGATCTCTGGTTCAGCTGCTGCGTTGATAATCGTGGTGCGCCCCTGGGCCAGGGCAGCGGCCATCAGAAGATTTTCCGTGCCGGTGTGGCTTGGGTAATCCATATAAATCTCACAGCCTCGTAGTCGTCCAGCACGGAACTCAAATGCTCGCTCTCCGACCTCGACCTGGGCACCCAGTTTGCGGAAACCACGGAGATCGACATCGACCGGTCGCGTACCCAGTTGGCACCCCCCTGGAGGTACGGAGCGAGCCCGACCGAACCGCGCGAGGAGTGGGCCAGTCACCAGGAACGATGCTCGCATGCGCGCGACGAGTTCTGGCGGCGGTTCGAAGACCTCAATCTCCGCTGCTCTGATTCGGACACGATGGCGCTCGGTGTCGAGATCGACCTCGGCACCGAGCGCCCGCAGCAGTTCCGCCATTACGAAGACGTCATCGAGCAAAGGCACGTTCTCGAGGACACACTCCTCCTCCGTGAGGAGCGCCGCGGCCATAGCAGGGAGCGCTGCGTTCTTCGCTCCACCAATCGCCACACGACCACGCAACGTTCGTCCGCCAACCGTGACGATCCGTTCAGTGGCCGTTGTGACTACCACGGCATCCTCCTTCAGGGCTGGGCCTCCGGTAAGGGTGGCCCGCCAGCTGCAGGTCGCGCCCGTCGCTTCCGCGCCACTGCGAGTCGCACCGTTGACCGCCGGAGCGCCATCTCGGCCCGCCGGCGATCAATGTCGGCCCGGCGCTCACGCAACCGTGCAAGCGCCCGCTGTCTCGCCTCCTCCGCCCGTGCGAGGTCGATCTCCTCAGCTCGCTCCGCCACGTCCGCCAAGACACGGACAACGTTATTCGCAACCTCAAGGAAGCCGCCAAAGATCGTCAGGCTGTCCTCTTCCCGCCCCCGCTTGACGCGCATCTCGCCCATACTGAGGAGCGAGACAAGCGGCGCATGGCGCGGGAGAATGCCGAGCGTCCCTTCTGCCCCCGGCGCGATGACCATGTCGGCATCATCCACCTGGTAGACAAGTCGCTCGGCGGTGACCACTTCCACGCGGAGCTTCCCGGCCATGATCCTCCCCCGCTCACGCCTCGCGGGCCATCTGCTCGGCCTTCTCGACCGCTTCGTCGATCGTACCGACCATGTAGAAGGCCTGCTCCGGCAAGTGGTCGTGCTTCCCCTCAAGAATCTCCTTGAAGCCCCGCACCGTCTCATGACGCGGCACGTACCGACCTGGACGACCGGTGAACGCTTCGGCAACGAACATCGGTTGCGAGAGGAAGCGCTGGATCTTGCGTGCCCGCGCGACGATCAGCTTGTCCTCTTCGCTGAGCTCCTCGACGCCGAGGATCGCGATGATATCCTGCAAGTCACGGTACCGCTGCAAGACGCGTTGCACTTCCCGTGCCACCGTGTAGTGTTCAAGCCCCACAATATTCGGATCGAGGATGCGCGACGTCGACGCCAGCGGATCGACCGCTGGATAGAGCCCTTGCTCGGCAATTGACCGCTCCAGCGCAATCGTCGCATCAAGGTGCGCGAA
>DAOTWO010000331.1:0-7397 GCA_034435855.1 Thermomicrobium sp.
CTGCGCGACCCCTATGTTGCGGTCGAGGATCTTCTGCTCAACGCCGAGCGGCGGGCAGCACAGGGGCGCTACGACGACGCGATGGCGCGCGTCTACCGGGCACTCGAACTCTTCGTCCAGCTCCGCCTCTGGCTCGGCCACCGGATCGATACCGGTGACGTCGATCTGACACGTCTCCCAGAAGACCTTCGTTCGCAGTATGCCACTCGTCTCGAACGAGGGCGTCCACTGACGCTCGCGCTCCTCCAGGCCTGGGATGTGTTGGCCGCCTTCCCTGATGATCCACTTGCCGACTGGTTACGTGCCGAGCGCGGTCGACTCCTAGACTGGACGCGGCACCGCAACTACTCGCTCCTCGCACACGGGTTCACGCCAGTCACGCAGAATGTCTGGCGGGAGTATGGCTGTCGCGGGATCGAACTCTGCCGTGAAGGACTTGCAGTGCTCGCGGAGAAGAAGATGCGCCGGCCGCTCAAGCACTGCCAGTTTCCACAGGCAGATCTCCTGTCCCAAGTGAGCTAAAAAGAGGCAACGAACGCATTCCGATCGGTGGAACAGCCTCCTGCACGTTCCCGATGAGGTCCTTCCTCCCGTTCGCAGCTGCACTGCGCTGCACCGCTGGTTGCTGAATGCGTTCCTCACGCGATGTCCGCTCGTTCTCATCGCCCCAAATGAACGCGAAAACTACTCGTCACGGGTGGTTCTTATCTCCTGTTGAGAAACAGACCAAGAGGAATAAGTGGCGCGAGTCGTGACGCTACCAGAGACGACTGCGCTGCACCTGTACAGGGGTCGTAGCCCATCTCGCGGTGGTGAGCAGATCTGATGCTGCTCATCGCGGAGAAAGACGTGGGAATTCCGTGTACCTGTCGTCCTTGGTGCTTCATTCGTCATTGTGTTGACACAAGCTCAGTGTCCCACAAGGTACCTGTCCACCGCAAGCCAGCATCCTCTTCCCCTCGCGCAAGGCGCTTATGTCCCCGAGTGGCTCTGGGGAGCGCGTACCTATCAGTGCGTACACGATAGAGCAGGGTGACCGTTTGGTCGTTCGCGCCTTCACGATCCTGTAACGGTTGATTGAGCTGGTCGTTCATCTTTATGGTGGGGCCGTCATACAGCCTCTCCGAACTCGTAGAAAGGGATGAGGAAGGGGATGGGGCGACTCAGTCTCCTGCTCGCGTTGGCTTTTGCTGTTCTCGGTACAGTCCCGGCTGCGCAGCTTGCGCGGGCCAGCAGCGGCCCGCCGGTCGTCTATTTCTCCGCGACCGGTCACCACCTCGCCGAACCGTTCCTTTCCTTTTGGCGCAGCCACGGTGGACTCCGTATCTTTGGTTACCCGATCAGCGAAGCGCACGAGCGCGAGGGGATGCTCGTGCAGTACTTCGAGCGAGCGCGCATGGAAGCGCCCCTCACATGCGCTGGCCTCACAGATTGCCCTGTGCAGCTCACCCGGGTTGGTGCACTCCTCTCTGCCGAACGCAGTGAACCCGCCTTTGCTCCACTCGTGCTCGATCCTTCTCCACCGGACACCCCGCTTCGCCGGTATTTCCCTGAGACCGGCCACACACTCGCCTACGGCTTCCTCCGCTACTGGCTCCGAAACGGTGCACTCACCGTCTTCGGGTATCCAATCTCTGAGGAGTTTCGCGAGATCGATCCCGAGACCGGCTACACCTTCACTGTGCAGTACTTCGAGCGGGCGCGCTTCGAGTGGCATCCGGAAGCGCTTGGCACGCTCTGGGAGGTGCAGCTCGGCCGGCTCGGGGCTGCGCTCGCCACTCGCGATGGCGTCGATACTTCCCCAGTGGCCCGTCAGCCGGATGTGCCAGACTATGACCCCGCACTTTTCCCCCGTGCGTTCCGGTTACCTGTCCTGATGTATCACGATATCGGTGAACCAGCCGGGCGCTACCGCATTCCACTGTGGCGGCTCGAACAGCAGCTTGATTGGCTTCTCGCCAAGGGCTACGTGACGGTGTCGCTGGAGCAGGCCTATGAAGCACTGCTGGCCGATGGTCCGTTGCCCGAACGGGCCGTGGTGATCACCTTCGATGATGGATCACGAAGTCAGCTGGCCGCCGCACGGGCACTTGCGGCGCGCAATATGACCGCGACGTTCTTTGTCGTCCCAGGCCGTAGCGCACTCGGCCCTGCAGAGCTGCGCGAACTCCGCTCCATGGGACACGAGATCGGCTCGCATTCCATGACGCACCGGATGATGACCCGCCTTGCCGACCGGGACGTACACTGGGAGGCTGAGGCGAGCCGCCGCGTCCTGCAGGAGTGGCTCGGCGAACCGATCCGCTTCTTCGCCTACCCCGGCGGCGAGTGGAACAGCCGAGTCGCGGCAATTGTCAGCACGACTGGCTATCAGGGGGCGTTGGCTGCCTGGGGCGGCGCGCGTTGGACACGCGAGAGACGCTGGGCTGAGCCGCGCATCGAGATCGGCGGCACGATCTCGCTCGACCGCTTTGCCTGGTACGTTGAGCGCTTCTGAGCAGTGCCACCGCTTCTCGTCCTCTGACTGCAGGCAGGGGGCCGAGGCGAAGAGATGTTCGCCTAGGATGGAGAGACGGCCCGACATTGGTGCCAGGCCGTCTCTCCCGTGCTCACAGAGAGACGTTCTCAGCCACCCTGTTGCTTGGCGCGTCGCCGCTCCAGGAAACTGCGGATCGCCTCTTGGGCTTCCGGTGTGGTGAAGACGCGCAGGAACAGCTCCCGTTCGAAGCGGAGCGCCGGGTCGAGCGGCATCTCAAGCCCCTGCACAATTGCAGCCTTGGCAGCTCGCACCGCTGCTGGCGAATGCTGTGCGATCTGCCGTGCCAGCTCGAGCGCACGCATCAAGTACTCTTCGGGAGCCGTTACCACATTGACGAGTCCCCACCGTTCGGCCTCCTCGGCTGAAAACTCACGGCCCGTGAGGACGAGCTCCATCGTCCGGTACTTCCCGAAGCGCCGTGCGAGGAGCTGTGTTCCGCCCGCACCTGGAATGAGACCGATGCGAATCTCTGGTGCGGCAAAGCGCGCAGTCTGCGATGCAACGACAAGATCGCAGGCCAACGTCAACTCAAGCCCACCGCCGAAGACATAGCCAGAAACGGCTGCGATCAATGGCTTCGGAAAGCGCCGGATCGTGTCCCACAGCGGGAAATCGGAACGGCTGGTCGCCAATTCCTCGACCGTTACCTGAGCAAATCCATCGATGTCCGCACAGGCTGAAAACGCTCGCTCGTTCCCCGTCAGGACGACGACGCGTACTGCGTCGTCCACGCGTGCCTCGTCCAGGGCTGTACACAGTTCGCGCAGCATCTGTTCGTCAATCGCGTTGAGCTTGTCCGGCCGGTTCAGCCGGATCAACAGCACACCATCTTGTACTTCGCGGAGTATCCGCTCCATCCCGCTTCTCCCATTCCCCAACATGCCTCACCGTCGTGGTGCACTCAGGGCTTGCAATGTCGCGGCTGCCTTCTCCCGAAGTGCCGGCTGGCTGAGGAGCTCAACGACCGCTGCCCGCTCAGCCCGCAGGAGCTCCTCCAACGTGCCGGCACTTCGCAACGCACGGGCCAATGCCTCAACCACACTCCGTGCGGTCGGATCCAACTCAGCGAGCGAAGGACCGGCAGTGGTCATCTGCCCAGCCTCGGCGAACGTCTCATGCCAGGCGAGCGGCCGGACTGGCACGCCGTGCGCCAGCGCCCGTGCCAGGTCGGCTGCCGTCTCCAAGAGTCCGTCCCGGTCAACCGTTACCAGCCAGCGGTCACCGAGGAGGCCGAGTGTTCCAGCCAGCTGGGCCGAATCGACCCGTTCCGCAGCCAGGAGTGTCGTCAGCGCGCTTGCTGCTCCCAGTTCTGCACGCAGTGGGGCAGCGAGCGTGGAGGCCCGGACCTCACTGCGCACACGAAGAGCCACCAGTGCGCCGAGCGGTACCAGCCCGGCCGCCGCGCCCGGATAACCAAGCGGTGTTGTGAGGTAGGACACCGTCGCGTCACTCCAGAGCGCCAGCGTTGTCCCTGCACCCCGCGCCTCGCCGTCGAGTGCCGCGACGACCGGGATTGGGACACGGGTCAGTGCGTGTAACGCTGCCTGCAGCACGCGGAGCCGCTCTTCAAGTCCGGCCTGATCACCCGATTCAGCCAACTGGAGGAGTTCGCTGTATGGATAGCCGAAGCTGTCGAGTGCAGGCACGAGCACGAGCGCACTTGGCCAGCGCGCTAGTGCTTCCTCGAGCGCTCGAGGTAATGTCTCAAGCGACCGTATGCGGAGTGCGAGCACACCGTCTCCAAGGTCGCGTACTCCCTCGCGCTCGAGTGCCTCCCGCGTGCGAATCTGCCGCGTGCGACGCGTCGAAGGGAGGCGTTCCTCGGGGACAAGTTCACCGCTCGCCGGATCCAGTACCTGACTGTCGAGGAAGAAGCCACCGCGCCGCTCGGCCAGCGTGAGGAGTTCTCCAGCCGGCACTCCCGCCTCCGCCAGCAGTGCGCGCACGCGCTGTGGACCGAGGAAGTCCATCTGGGCATATGGGCCGGCTGCCCAGCCAAAGCCCCACTCCAGTGCTCGATCGACACTGGCGATGTCGCGCGCTGCGTCGGTGGTCCGCTGGAGCACATACCCAAAGGTGCGGCCGAGTAACTGCCGCACGTAGTCACCGTATGGAGAAGGCAGCTCAAGCGCGCCAAGCAGGCGCTGCGGGAACGGCTGGCGCAGAAGCTCCTCGAGCCCGGGGATCACTGCAGCGCGGAAGGGACGATCAGCGCGCTGCAGCGGATCGTACGTCAGCTGCTGTTCCCCTTCGCGACGGAAGATTCCTCCACCGGTCTTGTCGCCGAGTCGCCCTGCCTGGTACAGGTCAAGGATCCAATCCGGCACTGCGTAATCGTCCCCGGTCGACTCCTGCAAGCTGCGTGTCCCCAGCACCAAGATGTCAAGGCCAGTCAGATCGATTGTCCGGAAGGTTGCTGATCGAGGACGTCCCAACAGCGGGCCAGTGAGCGCATCGACGTCTTCAGGAGCAAGCCCGAGTTCACTGGTGAGTCGGACGGCATGGACGAGGGCATAAATGCCAAAGCGGTTGGCGACGAAGCCAGGTGTATCGCGCACGAGGAGGACGCGTCGCCCCAGTCGTTGTTCCAAGAAGCGGACGAAGGTCGCAAAGCGCGCGGTCTCCCCCTCCGGGAACGCGGTGACTTCACAGAGCAGGAGCGCACGCGGTGGATTAAAGAAGTGCGTGACGAAGAACCGCTCACGCCATGCGCCCAGTTCTGCCGGCAAGAGCTGTGCTAGCGTGAAGGTCGAGGTGTTCGTCGTCACGATCGTCTCAGGAGAAAGAACAGCGTCCAACCGGCGGAACAGATCACGCTTCGCATCGCGGTTCTCAATAATCGCCTCCAGCACCCAGTCGCACTCAGTGAGCCATGCGAGATCGTCCTCGACGTTGCCGACTCGTACCCGATCGATCGCGCTGGGATTGAGAAAGGCACGCTGCTGTACGGCGCGCTGCAGACCGCGGCGTGCTGGGCCAGCGGGGTCGTCTTGTCCCTTGACATCAAGCAGGACCACGTCGAGTCCGGCCGAAGCGGCGAGCGCTGCGACTGCTGCTCCCATCGACCCTGCGCCGACGACACCGATCCGCCTAATCACTTGCTCCCCTCCCACTTCCAATCACAGAATCGCTCGCGGAGCACCGCTTTCGCCAGCTTCCCGGTCGAAGTCTTGGGCAATTCGTCGACGAAGACGAAAGCATCGGGTACCCACCAGCGCACAAAGCGCTCGCGCAGGTACTCGCGAAGCTCCTCTGGTGTGACGGTCTTCCCCTCACGGAGCACAACGACTGCCAACGGGCGCTCCTGCCAGCGCTCATGCGGGACACCGATCACTGCGGCCTCTTCGATCGCCGGGTGACTCATCAGCGCGTTCTCCAGCTCGATCGTGCTGATCCACTCACCA
Organism: Thermomicrobium sp.; assembly: GCA_034435855.1. Lineage (GTDB taxonomy): Bacteria > Chloroflexota > Chloroflexia > Thermomicrobiales > Thermomicrobiaceae > Thermomicrobium. The sequence continues at coordinate 5,944 of DAOTWO010000331.1, forward strand.
CCGGACTTGATCACGTCCTTCAAGCGGTCGACGAGCTTCACGTACCCTTCGGAGTCGATGATCCCAACGTCGCCCGTGCGCAGCCAACCGTCAACAAACGAGTCGGGGCTTTCACCACGATAGTAGGAATCCGCAATCCAGGCGTCGCGCACAAGGAGCTCGCCCATCGTCTGTCCGTCCCAGGGCGCCTCCTTCCCGTCAAAGGTGAGGATTTTCGCCTCAACGAAGGGTGCTGGCATCCCCTGCTTGAGAAGGAGTTCATAGTGTCGCTCTGGTGGGAAGTCGCTCAGCTTCACATGGGCCTGTAGGCCGAGCAGCACCTCGCTCATTCCCCAGCCATGAATCACTGTCACGCCAAACGACTCCCAGCGTCGGATCAACGCCTCCGGCGCCGCGCTTCCACCCAAAATCAGGCGAAGCCGCGGCGAGAACGTCCAGCGCCCAGGATACCGCTCCACAAGATTTGCCGCATCATGCCAGATGGTCGGCACACCTGCAACGAATGTTCCCTGCTCATCCGAGAGGAGATTCAAGAGGTCAGCTGGTTGTGGGTGCGGACCCGGCAGCACCATCTTGGCTCCGACGATCAGCCCCGCGTAGGGGAGTGCCCAGCTCGCCACATGGAACATCGGGACCGAAAGCAGGATCGAGTCGTCCTTGCTGACGTAGTAGGTAATGGTCGAGGTTAAGGCAAGCGCCGCAAGTGCCAGTTGCGCGTGCACGTAGAGCACGCCTTTCGGCCGTCCCGTCGTCCCTGACGTGGAAAAGAGGAAAGCGGGCGTATTCCAGTGCACCTCGGCCAAGCACCGCTCATCTGGCTCGTGCTGTTGGATAAGTTCCTCGTAGGACAGTGCGCCGGGCACCTTAGATGCGTCACCAACAACGATCACATGCTCAAAGGGGGCCCGATCGCGAAAGCCCTCATACAGCGGGAGTAACGACTCTTCAACAATCAGTACACGATCTTCGGCATGCTCTGTGATGTACGCCAGATCGTTCGGATGCAGGCGCAGGTTCAGCGTGTGGATCACTGCGCCAATGTTCGGTATCGCGAGGTAGGCCACAAGGTGCGGCCAGGTGTTCCAAAGGAGCGTCGCGACCCGGTCGCCTTCCTGAACGCCAAGGCTTTTGAGCGCATTCGCCAGACGCAGCGATTCCTCGGCGAGCTGAGCATACCGGTAGCGGCAGACGCGTCCCTCATCAACCCGTTCCACGATTTCGGAGCGCGGGAAATAGCATTTGGTTCGGAGGAGGACGTGTCGGATGGTGAGCGTGTCCAAGTTCATGAGACCTGTCCCTCCCGCTTGATGTACGCACGCTGCTCTCGGATGTCTTCCCACGATGCGCCGGACCTCTCTTCGACGCGGGAAATCACTGCTGCCGATGGCCGGACGATCGCATTTTATTCATGCATAAAATAGCGGTGTGCCACAGCGCCGTCAACCCTTTCCGTT
>DAOTWO010000332.1:0-12561 GCA_034435855.1 Thermomicrobium sp.
AGCAAGCTGTACCGGCATGCGAATGAAGCGGTCCTCAAAGCTCTACGATACCAGTATCGCGACCGCCGTGCCCGCAAGCGGGATTTTCGCCGCCTTTGGATCGTCCGTATCAATGCCGCTGCTCGTCAGCACGGGCTTCCCTACCGGGACTTCATGCATGGCCTGAAGCAGGCAGGGGTCGAGATCGATCGTAAGATGCTGGCTGATCTTGCTGTCCACGATCCCGCAGCGTTCAGCCGCTTGGTTGAGGTGGCACGTCAAGCCCAGTGACGCGATTGGTGACAAGTCGTCGACATCCGCTCGTGGCTTATGCCCGTTCTCTCCGTGAGCGCCGCATGCGAGAGAGAGAACGGGCTTTTCTTGTAGAAGGGCCGCGCTCAATTGCCGATGCGATCGCGGCTGGTTTTTGGCCAAAGCTCCTCTACTTTTCGCCACACCATGCTGACGCCGCGGAGCAGCAGATTGTTGAGGAGGCCAGCAAGCACGGGATCTCGATCGTAGCGGTGAGCGACGAGATTCTACAGTATGTCGCGGATACCGTCACGCCGCAGGCAGTGATTGCAGTTTTTCCATTCCCCTCCCTAGAGATCCGTATCCCAGAGCGCGAAGCGTTGCTTCTCCTTGTCGTCGACCGACTACAAGATCCGGGAAACTTGGGTACGCTCCTGCGTTCCGCGCTCGGCGCCGGAGCACATGCCGCTTTTCTGACGCCGGGAACGGTGGATCCATTCAATGCCAAGGTGGTCCGGGCAGCCGCAGGGTCACACTTTCGACTGCCAATTCAGGAATTAGCCGGCGATAAGGAGGCTTGGATTCATCGCGTGGAGCAGCTTGTCATTGGTGACCCGCGCGCTAGCCTGGCCTACGATGAAGTCGATTGGACCCGTGCCTCTGCTCTCGTTGTTGGCAGCGAAGCACACGGAGTAAGCCCGCAGCTGAGACAACTCGCCACACACCACGTCGCCATTCCGTTGCGCGGTGGCTTGGAGTCTCTCAACGCAGCAGTTGCTGGATCAGTTATGTTGTTCGAAGCGGCCCGACAGCGGCGGATGGCAACGCGCAAAGCCACTACCCGCGAGTAGCCGCAACCTCTTGCAAAATTCGCGATTCATGCTATAGTGACGGTGATCTCGAGAAGAGATCTAGGGATTGGGAAGGCCGACGAAGGGGGATCGAGCCATGCGGAAGAGCGATCTCATTCGAGCTGTTGCAGAGCGAACCAACGCTCGACAGAGCCAGGTTGCTCCAATCGTGAACGCTGTTTTCCAGACGATCCAAGACACACTCGCAAAGGGGGAAGAGGTAAGCATTGCTGGCTTTGGAACTTTCCGCGTAAGCGAGCGCGCACGCCGGCGGGGCCGAAACCCGCGGACAAGCGAGCCGATCGAGATTCCGGCCCGGCGAAGCCCAAGCTTTCGCCCAGGAACACAGCTCAAGCGTGCAGTCGCGGGGCGCTGAGCGTTCTCGGAATCCAATGGTCAGCCGAGGCGGAAAACCCGCCTCGGCATTTTAGATGTCCAAGTTCCGTACCTCGCGGGCATGGGCTTGGATGAACCGCTTGCGCGGCGGCACCGCTGAGCCCATCAGCATGTTGAACGTCTCATCAGCCTTGACTGCGTCCTCAATTGTTACCCGAAGCAGCGTCCGTCGCGCCGGATCCATTGTCGTCTCCCAAAGCTGCTCGGGGTTCATCTCACCCAAACCCTTGTACCGCTGGATGTCCCAGGTCTTGCCGTCACCACGATTCAAAATAGCGTCGCGCTCCTCGTCGGAATACACGTAATAGACCTCTTTGCCGCTCTGCAACCGATAGAGCGGTGGTTGAGCAATGTACAGGTGTCCGTCCACAATCAGCCCTTCGAGGTATCGGAAGAAGAACGTCAAAAGCAATGTACGGATGTGTGCACCATCGACATCAGCATCCGTCATCAAGATAATCCGGTGGTACCGGAGCTTGGATCGATCGTACTGATCACCAATCCCTGTGCCGAGAGCGGTGATCAACGCCCGAATCTCTTCATTGTGGAGCATGCGATCCAGTCGGGCTTTCTCAACGTTCAAGATCTTGCCCCGCAAGGGAAGAACAGCCTGGAACCGGCGATCGCGTCCCTGCTTTGCAGAACCACCCGCGGAATCACCCTCAACAATGTACAGCTCCGCCTTCGCTGGATCGCGTTCGGTGCAGTCAGCGAGCTTCCCCGGTAGGCTGAATGTGTCCAGCGCGCCCTTCCGTTGCACGAGCTCCCGTGCCTTGCGCGCTGCTTCACGTGCCCGCGCGGCCGTCAAACACTTCTCGATAATTCGGCGCGCAATCTGGGGGTTCTCTTCAAGATAGCTGGTAAACGACTCATATACGATCGATTGGACGATACCCGCAACCTCAGCATTCCCGAGCTTCGTCTTCGTCTGCCCCTCGAATTGCGGCTCTGCAAGCATGACCGACACGATCGCTGTCAGTCCTTCCCGCACGTCCTCGCCACTGAGGTTCGGATCACCCTCCTTAAGGAGACCGTGACGGCGCGCATACTCGTTGATCGCGCGCGTAAGCGCGGCCTTGAAGCCCGTCACATGGGTTCCACCATCGATCGTGTTGATGTTGTTGGCGAAGGCATGCGTGGACTCAGCAAACCCGTCGGTGTACTGAATGGCAACCTCAACCAGACATCCGTTCTGCTCCCGCTTCACGTAGAACGGCTGCGGGTGCAGTACCTCTTTCGTCCTATTGAGATGGCGCACGAAGGAGACGATTCCACCCTCAAAGTAAAACGTCATCTCCGTGTCCGAGCGTTCGTCTTCGAAGTGGATTGTCAACCCGCTGGTCAGGTATGCAATCTCCCGGAAGCGCTGGAGCAGTACCTCGTTTTGATAGTCGAGGGTGCGAAAGATCTGCCGGTCCGGTAGGAAAACGGTTTCCGTACCGTGATCCTCCACATCCGTCTCACCGATCAGCTCCACTGAAGTCACCGGTACACCGCGTTCGTATCGCTGACGATAAATCTTGCCGTCCCGACGTACCGTCACTTCGAGCCATTCCGACAGCGCGTTGACCACCGATGCGCCGACACCGTGCAGCCCGCCGGAGACTTTGTAGCCCCCACCCCCGAACTTCCCGCCTGCGTGCAGAGTGGTCATGATGACTTCGAGGGCAGACTTTCCAACCTTCGGGTGGATATCGACCGGGATCCCTCTTCCATTGTCTCGCACCCGTACAGCGCCGTCACGATGAAGAGTGATATCGATCCGGTCACAGAAGCCTGCCAATGCCTCGTCAACACTGTTGTCGACGATCTCGTACACCAGGTGATGGAGGCCTCGGACGTCCGTGCTGCCAATATACATGCCCGGACGACGACGGACTGCCTCAAGGCCCTCGAGGACCTGAATCGCGCTCGCGTCGTACCGAACGTTCGTCTTTGTCATCGTCGTTCCTCAACCTCTGTTCGACTCGCGCGGACAGCTTGACCCCGCAGAACGAGAATGACCCGTGCTCGATAGAAGAGGAGGCTCGCCAGGATTAAGGCCGTCGCGACGTATGCGTAACTGACCAGTGCGAAGGGGATTGCGAGGACGTTCCCCGTGAACACACGCAGCGCTAAAGGGAGACCGAGCTGGATCATCGAGAGAGCACCGATGAAACGGAGCGTCGGCCAGAAAGCAACGCGTAAAATACCAATACTGTACTGCACTGCTCGGAAGGGTCCGGCACCACTCAGCACAATAGCATCTTCAACAAAGAAGGTACCAACATAGAACACGAGACCTGCGATCAGGAACAGGGGCGTCGCGAGGCTCAGAACCGCAATGCCGAGCCCCACAAGAGTGGCCGCCGCCAGTGCAAGAGTGGCAACCACTGTAATGCCCAGAAGCCCAAGAAAGAGGATCCCGAAATAGGTCAACATCATGACCGAATTCCGCAGTCCAGTTCGTAGCAGCGCGGCTAGCCGCAGGCGCTCACCTCGCACCACGGCACCCAAGATCGTCCAGTAACACATCCCAAGCACGACGCCGAAAACGAAAAGACCGACCAATACAATACTTGCGACCAGTGGTACCGGTTCGACCACTGGCGGACGGAACGGTACGGCGAACGTCTGCGGCCCCAAAACGGCGACGAGACTCGGCAGCAGCGTCGTCAACAACAAGAGCAGATCGAAATCTGCCCCAAGCCCTTGAAAACTAGTCCGTTGGTCAATCGGCAGAGTTCCCGCGGTAGTCAAGTAATTGCCTACCCACCGGAAGAGTTCACCTCCGGAAATTCTGGGGCCCAGCCACTGCAAACAGTCGAGTGCAACCAGGACAAGCATGAGATAGGGCCGGCGATTGAGCAGGGTGAAGGCCGTACCTAACGTTTCAATGACACCCGCCGGTACCGGCTCGCGAAGCGGTCGCGAGGGAGCAGAGCCCACAGTACCTCCAGCTCAATATCGACCGAGTTCCTGCAACCGGTGATCGTCAATCCCAAAGTGATGGGCCAGTTCATGCAGCACTGTCTCACGAACGAGACGCATAAGTTCGGTTCGGTCACGTGCAGCACGGCACAATGGCCCTTGAAAGAGCGTGATGACGTCCGGAGCCACCATGCCGTAGCCACTCGTCCGAGCTGGCAATGGAACGCCTTCATAGAGCCCGAATAAAGTTCCGCCACGAACACCGGCCACCCGTCGGTGTCGCACTCGTGGTTCGCGTTCAATAACAATTGCGACGTTATCGAGCGCTTCCCGGATCGGTTCGGGCAACAAGTCAAGCGCTTCCCGCACGAGCTCCTCAAATGCTCGACGGCTCAAGAAGACCGGCATCGTGCCCCCTGTCGCCCAACCCGAACAAGTATACCTGATTCCCCGCCGTCTGTACGGTTCACGAGCCTTGCACGGCTGCCTCGAGTAGCGCTCTCCCAATGGGGAGAGCAACTTGCACGCCGGAGCCACCGTGTTCGACCACAACTGCCACCACGACGCGTTTGCCTGCCCGTTCCGCGAAGCCAATGAACCAGGCATGCGGAGCTCGATCACCAACTTCCGCCGTGCCTGTCTTACCTCCCACTGTCACCCCATCAATTCGAGCGGGCCGTGCATACCCATGCTCCACCGACCACACCATCAAGTCGCAGAGCGCTGCTGCCGTTTCACCACTGAAAGCGCGGCGCCATTCCTTCGGTTGCCGACTCCAGATGAGACCACCATCTGGACTGCGTATTTCGCGAACCAGGTACGGCTCAGGCATGGTCCCATCGCGCACAACGGCAGCGGTCAGCAGAGCCATCTGTAGTGGCGTAACGAGGAGCTGCCCTTGCCCAAACGCTGTTTCTGCGATGCCGGCGCGACTTGTGAGAAAATCAGGCGTTTGAGCAATCTGGCTTGGTGCAACCGGCAGATCGAAAGGGATCCTCTCTTCGAAACCGACTGCCCGCGCCATCTCCTCGAGTCGCTGAGCACCCAACTCCAGACCAACTTGCGCAAAGACAACGTTCAACGAGTACCCGTACGCTTCTTGGAGTGTAAAGCTCACGCGTGTAGGATCCGGCCGATTCTGCTCAATAATGACCCGTGAGTCCACGGCCAGCGCGCCGTCGTCCCGGTAGACCGAAGTCGGTGTGGCAATACCAGACTGTAAGGCAGCCGCAGCGGTCACTGTCTTGAAAATCGAGCCGGGCACGTAGAGCCCTTGAATTGGCCGCAGCAGTAATGGCCCGCGACCATCCTTCTGCAACATTTCGAGATAGGCACGAGCGCGTTCCACATCTTCCGCAGGCGCTCCCAAAGGCACACTCAGCTGATTCGGATCGAAGGTCGGACTGGACACAAACGCGAGGACGGCACCACTATCAGCGTCTAGGAGCACCGCGGCCCCTGCGCGTTCGCCAAGCATGGTTTGGCCGAGTTCCTGCAATCGGGGATCGACGGAAAGGACAACATCATTGCCCCGCCGCGTGCGGTGCAAGATGCCGTCGAGCCACGCATTCCATCCACTCGTGCTGCTGCCTGAGAGCTCGCGGTCAAATGCACGCTCGATTCCGGCAGCCCCGTACAATCCTGGCGAGTAGTATCCGGCAATATAGGATGACGGACCTTCGTACACTCGGTAACGAATGCCGCGCCCGTCAGTACCATCGCGGGCAATCACCGTTCCATCCGAGAGGAGAATGCGTCCCCGCTCGCCCTGGCGCTCGGCAATATAGCGCCGTAGATCGACGACGCCGGCAGCGGGATCCGACGCTCTCGCAAAAATCCGGTCACGGTCGAGCAGTTGGGCACGCAGCACTTGAATCGTCACGAGCCCAAACCCAACCGCAAGAACCAGAGCGAGGTGAACAAGGGGACGAACACTTCGCGCAAGCTGATACCCTCGTCTTGGCCACAATGCGATGCCCCAGAGTCCACCAACGACGACGAGCATGCCAAGCCAACGCGGATCGGCTCGGTCCTCGGTAATCAGCACGCCGTAGACGATGATAAGGATGGATGCGAGGATCGCGGCAACTTGCAATACTCCGCGCACCTTCGAGTTACCCTCTCGAGAACTCGCTCGCACGTATCAGCAGCCCTACAAGGAGAAAGTTGGTGACAAGGGAGCTCCCTCCAGCGCTAATAAAAGGCAGCGTGATACCGGTGAGGGGCAAGAGTCGTACAGTACCCGCCAGAATGATCAATGTTTGTAGTCCTAAGACGCTCACCAAGCCGACACTAAGGAGTCGGACGTAGCTATTCCGGATACGGCTCGCAACCAGCAGACCACGCATCACCAGAGCGAGATACAGGCCGATTACCGCCACTGTGCCTAGGCTGCCGAGCTCCTCACCGAGTGCCGCGAATGCATAGTCCGTGGCGACGACTGGAATCGCTTGCGGGAAACCAAATCCCCAACCGGTACCAAGGATATGGCCGTGTGCGAATGCAAGATCCGCTTGTACGGGCTGCATGCCGATGCCAGTTGGATCGCTCCACGGATCGAGCCAGATATCAACCCGCTGCGCGACGCGCGGGACGAGACGCAATGCGACGACAAACGCTGCCGCGAAGGCAGCAAGACCTCCCACGACGTAGAGCAGTCGCCCCGAAGCGACATACAGCATGACCAGGAAAATACCGAAGAGAAGCAGCGCGTTACCCAGGTCGTTTTGGAGGACGACGGCAAGTACGGCGATACCCCACATCCCAACGAGCGGAATGAGATACGGAAGCGGGGGCAGTGAGAACGGGCCGACGCGGTAGCTACTGGTGATCAGCTCTCGAGAATCGTCGAGGTAACCGGCAAGGAACAAGACGAGGAGAACCTTGACCACTTCGCCTGGTTGCACCGTGATGGGCCCGAGATCCAGCCAAAGTCGAGCTCCCGATCCAAGATCCGTTCCAAAGGTCATTGTGAAGAAGGTCAAAAAGGATGCCAGAACAGCCCACGTGTACTTCAACCGCTTCAGCCAAAAGAAGTGGCGTACGAGTCCGACAGTTACCCACATGAGCGCAAGTCCCATGATCAAATACACGAGTTGACGCTCACTGAGTGACGCCCATACCCCACCTTCTGGCAGGCTCGGACCGAGACGTTGGCTCAAGAGTAGACCCAGGCAAGCCAGCATGACCACGATCGGCAGGAGGATCTGATCCCCCTGAACCTTGAGGAGAGTCAGCCAGAAACTTGTCGCGAACACAGCGACAATGAAGACAAGGCTTACAGTTAAATCCCCCCACGACCAGCGGGTGCTTCCAAGGCGGGCCAGCGAGATCGTAAGTAGCCCAATCAATGACACTGCAGCAGGAATGATCAGCAGCTGCAATTCGAGCCAGCGTAGAGAAAACCCGCGTCTCGTCATCCGACTACGCCGGTAGGTATTTCCCGAGCAGCAGTGCGAAACGCTCTCGGATCTCTGGGGACACTGCTTCTGGTCGCGTCACAATCGCGTGTTCGAGCGCGGATCCGCAGGAACACTGACCAGGGAGTTCTCTCAGGCGCTCCACTAATGCACGTACTGTGCGCTGTGCTGCATCGACGTTCTGCTGCAGACGCTGAATCACGACAGCGACGTTCACTGGCTCCTCTTCACTGTGCCACACATCGTAGTCCGTCACGAGCGCAAGAACTGCAAAGCAGAGTTCCGCTTCCCGTGCCAACCGAGCCTCCGGCATGGCAGTCATGCCGATGACATCAAGCCCCCATGAGCGATACAACCTCGACTCTGCCTTGGTAGAGAACTGCGGTCCCTCTATACATATGTAGGTTCCACGGTCATGGACGTTCGGGCCTGCCTCAATAGCAGCTTGAATCAATGCTCCGCGGAGCTCGGGGCAGAAGGGTTCGTCCAGTGCCACGTGCACGACTGGGCCAACTTCGTCAAAGAAGGATCGCGCTCGACGTACCGTCCGATCGACCACCTGGTCGGGAACAACGAAGTCGAGCGGCCGGATCGTTTCACGCAGACTTCCGACAGCACTCACCGAGACAACCCAACGAACACCAAGCTGCTTGAACGCCCAGAAGTTCGCACGAGCTGGCACCCGGCTCGGACTATGTTGATGGTTCCGACCATGCCGTGGCAGGAAGGCAACACGCATACCGCGCAGCGTACCGAGCGTGATGACGTCGCTTGGTTGCCCGAAGGGCGTGTCCAGTTCGACCTCTTCCACGTCCTCTAAATCGTCCATCCGGTATAAGCCACTTCCGCCGAGAACACCCAGTTCTGCCCTCATGACGTCCCTCTTATTCCCTTCGCCTCAGCCCAGCGCCTTGTGACCGATCGCGCGTTACACTACCGCGTGGAGGTGACGCGTCTCGTGCAGCTGCAGGATAGCACCTCGTTCCCGGAACGTGATGATACCCACTCGCAGAGCTGGCCATTGTGGAGTGCGACGCTCCGTGTTCTGCTCTTGCTTGGGATGCTCACCTGGTGGTTGAGTGTCCTTGCGCGAGTCACGACGAACGTCCCCTCCTCGGTGGATGCACCATCCCTCCTTCGCCCAGGAGTGACACAACTGCCGGACTCACGCGTCGAATTCCTAGGTGACTGGGTCGTGCAGACTATCGGAACCGAGTCATTCGTGGCGACCCGCGTCGCTGGCGACAGGCTTCGCTTCGAGTTTTTGGGGACGGAATTGGGTATCGTCGTGCGCGCGGGACCAGATGCTGGAAGCATCTCGGTACGGATACGCGAAGGCACCAGAAATGACTCGGCATCTCGCGAGGTGTCCACGGACCTCAACCTCGAGAGGTCCTCCGCCCGAGTTGAGACACTCACTCTCGGAAAGAGCCTTGCCCCTGGCGTTCACGTGGCCGAAATTCGCAACGAGGATTCAGCCGAACTAGCGCTCGCCGCAATTATTGTCCACGGCCGTCCGGGTATTTGGTGGGCTTGGTTGCCGCCACTTGGTCTGGGACTTTTGGGGCTGGGGGCATCTCTCCATGCCTGGTGGAACGCACTGGTAACGGCCCTGGGCTGGTGGAAACTTGGAACTGAGTCATGATCGAACGCTCATCGCCTGTTCAGCGCGCATTCTCTCGGGGCAGGCGAATTAGGCCCAGATGGGTAGACTCCACCGACCTTCTGACTTGCCTTCTTCTGATCTTGCTTGCTGTCCTCGCCACCGGACTGCCGTTCGGTATTGCTGTTGGCCTGCTGGGCGCAATGCTTATCGCAGCCGTCTGGCGCCCGCAAGCAGCGCTTGTTGCTGTTCCGGCAACCATACCGTTCGCGCCGCTTCATGCCGTGATGGGTGGCGCTTCTTTCTCTGTGCTAGAACTGGCACTGGTCTGTGCCGTCGGTAGCGTCGCGCTACGAGAGGTGTGGAGTTGTCTCAGAGCTCGCTCGTTGCGACGTTCCCTCTCGAGGGCTGGAGAGCTCGTCTCGCGCGCTGCATTCGCCCCACTTGCACTAGCCTTGGTCGTAGTGGGAACCGCCTCACTCGGTGTTGTTGCTGATCCGTCACATGTGCGCGAGAGCCTTCGCGAGTGGCGTTGGGTCGTTGTAGAGCCCATCGCGTACTACGTGGCGGCGCTCTGGCTTTTACAGCGCCCTGACGGATGGCGCAAACTGCTTGGAGCATGGATCGGTGCATCGGTGCTTGCAGCGATCGTCTGCGTCACGCAATGGTTTTCTGGTGGGGGGCTAACGGTTGAGGGAGTTCGTCGCTTGACCGGGTTCTATCCGCATCCGAACGCTGCTGCATTGGCGCTTGAACGGCCAGCGCTGCTAGCGCTCGCAATCGGCTTAGCAAGCACGGGTCGTGCCCGCTATGTCTGGGGATGCTCGAGTGCTGTCATCGGCCTGGCGACGGCACTCACATTCTCGCGTGGTGCCATGCTCGCCCTTCTTCTGAGCACGGCAACTGTGCTTTGGACGCTGCACCATCGCCGCTGGTTTTACGGGCTTTTCCTTGCTGGCTTCTTGGTTTGGCTCTTTGCAGCCGTTGCTTTCCCTGAACGTCTGCGCGCTGGGCTCTGGGCTGATGGAGAGGCACTGCGGCTAGCGATTTGGAAAAGCACCTTCGCGATGATTAGTGATCGCCCATTGACAGGAGTTGGACTCGATCAGTTTCTCTATCAATATGCACCGCGCTACATCGATCCCGCGGCGTGGCCCGAGCGCTTTACCAGTCATCCGCATAATCTCTTTCTGGATGCTTGGGTGACGTTCGGGACGAACGGGATCTTTCTTTTGACGAGTGCCGTCTGGTTGGTCGTCAAAACAACTCGCCAGCGTCTGGTGTGGCCACTGGACTTCGCGGTCGGTATAAGCCTGCTCGGGGGATTCGTGCACGGTCTCGTTGATCGGGGCTTTTTCACTCCTGAGCTGTCGCTCTCGTTTTGGCTCGCGGCTGTCATACTAGATGCGCCGCGCACCGCACGCAGCGCGGCAATGGAGACTGGAGGGAAGCCGTGCGAGTGCTGGTGACAGGCGGCGCAGGTTTCATTGGGTCGCATCTCTGCGAGGCATTACTGGAAGACGGGTTCGAAGTCATTGCTGTCGACAACCTCTTGACCGGACGGGTCGAGAACATTCAACACCTACTGGCCCACCCCCGTTTCCAGTTCGTCCAACAGGATGTCACGGAGGGAGCGGAGTTCGAGGTCGATGCCATATATCACTTGGCGAGCCCGGCGAGCCCAGTCGGCTACCGGCGTTATCCGATTCAAACCTTGTTAGTGAATTCGCTCGGCACGTTACGACTTCTCGAACTGGCACGCCGAACTGGCGCACGCTTCCTCTTTGCGTCGACTTCTGAGGTCTATGGGGATCCTCTTGTTCATCCGCAGCCCGAAGATTACTTCGGAAACGTCAATCCTGTTGGGCCGCGGAGTTGTTATGACGAGGGGAAACGCTTTGGCGAAGCCTTGACGATGGAATTCGTCCGGGAGTACGGGGTCGATGCCCGGATCGCACGCATCTTTAACACGTATGGGCCGCGAATGGATCCCGACGATGGTCGCGTGGTTCCTAACTTCATTGTTCGTGCCCTGACTGGTCAGCCGCTCGAAATCTTTGGCGATGGCTTGCAAACCCGTTCGCTGTGCTACGTATCGGACATGGTTCTTGGACTTCGCCTCGTCATGGAACGCGATCAGCTAGCTGGCGCAGTCTTCAATTTAGGGAACCCCGATGAGCGAACAGTGTTGGAACTGGCTGAGCTTGTCCAACGCCTGATTGGCAGATCGGTTCCTCTTGTGTTCCGGCCACCTCGCCCAGATGACCCGGTACGGCGTTGCCCAGACATCACACGCGCCCAGACGATCTTGGGCTGGGAGCCACGCGTGTCACTGGAGGAGGGCATGGGCGAGACGATCCGGTATTTCCGTCACGTGCTCGCAGCAACGGCCTCGGCTGATGAATGAAGCGATTCGCTCCTATCGACTCCGCATGCTGGACTTAGGGCTTGCGCTGGCAGGGATCCTCGCAGCGCTTGTTCTGGTGGTGGTTCCAGCGCCGCTCGGCATCGCTATGGTTATTGGCTCGCTTGTCGGTCTAATCCTGCTCATCTGGCCAGCTGCGATCCCAATCACGCTTGTCCTCTCAGTTCCGGTACAGGATGTCGTCCACCTGCCGTTAGCCGGCATCGGGATCACGGCCACACAGCTCATGCTTGCCACAGCCATGTTCTTTTTGCCGATCGTCCTCCTCGTGCGGCGTCGACTTGTGCACTATCCAGCAATTGCGGTTGCCTTGACGTTCTTTCTTCTTGTCCAGATTGCTTCACTTGCTGCCGCGCAGAACTTGCTCTTCGGCGTGGCGACGATCTACCGGTGGACGGCGGCACTCCTTGCTTTCCTTGCCACCATTCACCTCGTTACAACGAGAAGAGCGGTCATTGTCCTCGGTTTCGGGATCAGTGCGGCGGCAGTAGCCGAAGTTGGCTTCGGAACCTTGCAGAGCGCGCTCGGTCTGGCACCACCCAGCTTCGCAGTGGCGAGTGGTATTTATCGGGCTTATGGAACATTTGGCCAGCCTAATCCCTTTGCTGGGTATCTTGAGATGACCGGTCTGTGGCTGGCTGCACTGAGCTTGTGGGCCGTACGGCATGCGGGTGGACTACTGCGGCGCTATCGACGGGAACGTCTTCGCGATCTCGTTTCCAGTGC
>DAOTWO010000333.1:0-7614 GCA_034435855.1 Thermomicrobium sp.
TCAAAGCGGCGGGCGAGCTCCGTCGCGTATGGCACTGCTGCCTCGGCGAGAGTCGATCCGTCCACCGGAAGCAGGATGGATCGGATAACTCCTGGCTCACGCTGCGGCATTGAGGAGCGGATGAGTAAAACCGGGACGCCAGCATTACGCACGACACGATCTGCGACACTCCCGAAGAGCCAGCGCCCAATGCCACTGCGCCCGTGAGTGGTCATCGTGATCATTGGCTCGGGTAGTTCCAACACCAAATCGACGATCTCGGCAGCAGGATCACCGTAGCGCACAACGATCTCGGTTGCTAACCCGGTCTCCTGCGCGATACGGGCGAGGTAGTCACGTGCGTCGGCCGCCACCTCGGCCGGCGCGTCAATGTCGACGACCCGCACCAGATACAGCCTCGTGCCAAATTTTTCAGCGAGCGCTTTCCCGTAGGGCACTGCGGCTGCTGCGAGCTCGGATCCGTCGAGCGGTACCACCACTGTCCCAATCACGCCTTCCCCCTTCCCTCGACAACTATCGATTCCCCACGCCAAAGTTTTCTCGCTCCGCTCTCTCCGTATCGGCGCCGTTGATGAGACAAATCCAGGATAACATCGTGCGTGCGTCCCTGTCACGGGTGTTGTGCGTTATGATGCGCATGCGTCGGATTGGCCGATAGCGCGGAGGGGGAAAGACGTGACCGTACGGATCCCGGTCGAGGAACTTCAGCGATTTGTTGCCACCATCTTTGAGCGTGCTGGACTCACTGCAGAGGATGCTGCGATCAGCGCTGAGATCCTGGTGGCCGCAGATGTACGCGGCTTTGATTCCCATGGAATTGCCCGACTGGACTACTACGTGCGGCGCCTCGAAGCTGGGGCGATCAATCTCCGCCCGCACTTCCGGGCGATCGCCGAGACGGCTTCGACAGTCGCCTTTGATGCCGACAATGGTATGGGCTTCCCCAGCGCGTATCGTGCCATGCAACGCTGTCTGGAGAAGGCGCGCGAGAGCGGGATCTGCCTTGCGACAGTGCGCCGCAGTAACCACTATGGCATCGCCGGCTACTACGCAACGATGGCACTTCGAGAGCCGGGGATGATCGGTGTTTCCATGACGAATGCGACGCCGCTGGTTGTGCCACCTCATGCCCAGGACGCGTACCTGAGTACTGCACCAATTGCTTTCGCTATTCCTGCTGGAAAAGAGCGGCCACTAGTCTTCGATGGGGCAACGAGCACCGTCGCCTGGGGGAAAATCGAGATTGCACGCCGCAACCGGGAACCGATTCCCCTTGGCTGGGCGCTCGATGCCGAAGGTCGGCCAACCACCGATCCGTTTGCTGCACGCTACCTCACACCGCTCGGCGCCTTCCCGGAACTCCGCAGTCACAAGGGGTATGCACTGGCGCTACTGGTTGAAGTGCTCTGTGGGCAGCTGGCGGGTGGCCCGTGGGCCAAGTACGTCGGTGGGTCGCGTTCCGAAACGATCGGCCCCTCAGGAACAGGGCACGCATTTTTGGCTATTCGGGTCGATGTCTTTCGGCCGCTCGAGGAGTTTCTCGCGGAAATGGACGACATGCTTGGTCAGCTGCGGCGTGCCAAGCCAGCTGAGGGGGCGGAGCGGGTGTTAGTCCCCGGAGACCTCGAGTTTGAGACAGAGCAAGAACGGCTGGCGCAGGGAATTCCCGTGCATCCAGAAGTACTGGAGCGACTTCTGGAGATCGCGCGGAGGTATGATGTCGCGTTGCCGCTCTAATTCTCAGCCGTCCAGTCAGTCCTGTTCAATTTGCTTTGGGATGCGAAAGTGAGAAGGGATTTACTAGTCCTCTGCGTGGAGCGTATGAGTACTATGAACATTCCGGTGACGAAGAATACTGCCCGAAACTCGGTGATGCTGTGGTACTTCACTTTTCAATGAAGTCGCGCAAATTTGAGTCCTCCCGATACTGAAATGCAGCGTTGAAGACATCGTCACTCAGCCAGACAGCGAGCAGCAGCGACCAAAGCCCTGCTGCCGAGGAGGTGATCCCTTCAGCAAGAAACAGTCGCTGAGGAATCCGCTCGGTCCCCACACTGAGGATTGTCGCAACGCGGAGTCTGCGGCGCTCAGAGCTTCCCGAGGACGAAGAGCGTCATGCCGTGTGGGAGGGAGTACTCTGCCGCAGTGACCGGTACTAGCTTGTCCTTCTTCAGAGAAAGGGAATCCACCGATACTGTCCACTCTGGTGCTTCCACTGGTGCCGATGTTGCACGGGCAGGCGACTAAGAAAGCAAGGTGTTCTGGTGTTCCAGGTGTATGGCGCCAGTACCTTCATGGAAGAAGACGTCTGTAAATGATCGGAATGTCGTCGACGAGGCCCATGTTTTCCGTAAGATTCCCGTTCTTGTTCGCGTCGCCGTTAATTCCAGTTCCTATCCGGTCACCTTACGCTGACTCAGGGGGTCGACAAGTGGTGAATGACTCACCTTCCCTCGACCTCCATCAGGTGACCAACCTCCTGAGGAATGAGGTTGCACAGCGATCCTGCCACAACTGTTGAGTACTCCGCCGGTGAATAACACGCTGGAGACCAGTGATGATCGTCCTGCGGCCAAGTCCGACCAATCCACCCAGCACTATTCCCCAGAGAAGGAGCGACACCTGTTCATCACACCAGTCTGCGTCACAGCGTACGCCTCTGAGAACGGGAAGCACGATTGCCTCACATCACAGTGGGAGTACCGCTTTGAGCAGTGCCAAAATGACGCTTCACCCCTTTGGCCCTCGGTGTGCCGCGTCGGAACCGTGTGCTCTGTGTAACAGGTCCTCCTGCTCTCACGACGTCTTCTGGAACACTAGGCTGGCAGGGACGGTGATCACCAGGCGATACCGATTGGAGGCACCGCGCCTGTGGTTTGCGCCGGCAACCCTCATCCGCTCACTACGTTCATCAGCCACAACATGAAGCTCCCTGTTTTTCTCGCCGTAATCCCAGTTCCCCTACCCTTTTGGGGGACCAAGCTTGTCGATTCCTACTTCTCTTGTAGCCACATCGCATGATGACGGACGACCGGTTGCGGTCGTTTCGTCTGTGCTTGGGCGTGATTACGCTGCGGCACCACTCGCCCGTCGGAGACGATTCACGATTTGTCGCAGCCGAGAGCCCAGGGGGAATCCCGTCCTGTCATGACGAGGCCGCACCCGACAGCATCTTCCCATCAATCTCAGCAGGGGAAGATTTTGCCTCGTCACCAGGGGGCTTGCCTGACCCCTGCAAGGGCGTTGTCTTGGCGCGAGTGCCAAACCGTTCCGGGAGGCGAGCTCCTGTCTGGGAGGGGCGATGATCAGGGCCAGACGTTGAGCGAGGGATATCAGATCCTGCAGAAGACTGCTCTTCGCGACGAGCAACGAGAGCTGAAGTGCCACATTGGTCATTAGTGGGTTGACTGCGCTTGTTTGATGACCGTCTCGCCATCGCAATCGGAACGCGTTGTATCAACAATCCTCCCCAGTCCGCGATCGCATGTGGGAGGCGAGCTATCGTTCTCGGTGTACATGTCACCCTCTTACAGGATGTAAGACTTGGTCAGAAGATCTTCGTTTCCCATGAGCAGTGATGTTTGGGTTCCGATGCGTTGCGGATGATTCAGAGATCGTATTCTGCCTAGGTGAGGCCTGTGATGTTCATAAGGCATGGTGCCCGCCGCAGTACGCACACTGCCGAGCTGGATTCCCGGATCTTTGAAGGCCAAGTGGGGAGGAGTCCTGGAGTCTCGGTGCACTTTGTGTCGGCGGTGTGCAACCGACCGTCTGCTTTCGGACAGTGCGACAGCCGATGTGCCCCACAAGATCGTTGAGTTCCTTCCCAGCGGGAACGCAGATGTGCGGGGCACGCTCACGGTTGTACGACGTTCGTTCCAATGATCCGGACGAGTCCATAGGTCAGGAAGAGAGCAACAATACTCGCAGCGAGAATAAGAAACAACGCCAAGGTATGGACAATCATGGCGAGAAAGAGCGGCGTGTCTGACCATGTCATCCAATAGCGTTGCCAAGAACCAAAAACGGGATCGATCAACCACACTGCTAGGAGCAATGACACGGCGGCAAGGATCCAGCCGCTGAGCCACTCTGCAGTCAAGGCACGTTTCGTCGTCGCCTCGGTTGTCGCACTCGCCACTTGTGCCTCGACAACCCCTGGCGCAGTCAATCGACCAATGACATACAAGTCAGTGCCGACGGGGAGAAACTCTTCTGATGCGGTGACGCGGATGAGCGTGTAGCCTTCGTCCGCTGGCATTGGCGGAGTTGCCCAAGACGGAGCCTCGCTTGCTGGCCACTCTGCGTTCTGCTCCGGCCAGTAGCGCAGCGAATCCTTGACAGCGATGCGGACTTCTCCAGTCCCGTCGTCGAGTTTGAGTCCATCAAGGAACTCCTCCACTCGTTCTGTCGTAACACTTTCTTTTTGCTTCCCACTGCCACGCTGCCACTCTCCAGAAATTTTCAGAAGCGAGGCGGCGACAAGTTGCTCACTCAGCGGGCCACGACGGGGCATCTCGCTGGTCGCACGCCCGAAGAGTTCAACAATTCGGCCGAGGTGACGCTCGTTGAGTTGGGCGATGGTGTCCCTCTGTGACCGTATGACACGCACGAGGTGGAACAAGCGGAGAAGACCGAGAGATATTCCCCCGATTGCCGTCAGCACAAGCGCTGCTTCGACGCTTCCCCAGAGTATCAGCCTCCACCAGGCCTCGCAGCCTTCTCCACATCGCCGGAGTACTGGCAACAGAAGTACTTCTGGAACAGATACCACGCCAGCCTCCCGAGCTCGTTCACCCCACCACCGAGATGCGGAATTCGCCCACAGCCCTAGAAGGAAAATTCATGGCCATGCAGAGTGACCAGAGTTCCCTGCAGTGGTACGTCTCACCAGCGGTTGGTCTCCCAGCATTCGGGACACTGATACGAGACGTAGCGGACCCATGCAAGAACTTCTCCAGTATCTGGAAGCTCGTGTCCATCTCCGGCATCCCATGCCTGCCAAACTGTACCGGTGTCGTCGGTCACCACCAGGGCTGCCGCAGGAGTTTCTTCTCCCAGAAGGAATCCGCACCGGCGATGGAGCTCGTTTCCCTCGGCGAGCGCGATCGGAAACTGTGGCACTTCTTCTCCCCAGTCAACAACCAGGGTGCGTACAAGCGGCACGATCGCCAGCAGTGCCATCCGCTCTGTGCGAAACTCTGGGAGGTATTGATCCAGTGCAGAAAGGTACGCTCGACACGCTGCGCAGGGCCACGCATGCGTGAAGACCACCACCAGGCCCGAACGCAGGTAGTACCGGCGCGTTGAAATCAGCTGACCGTCTATTCCCTCAGCCTCGAAATCGGGTAGACGATGGCCCCGTGCAAGCGGCATGCGTCGATGCCTCGAACCTTCCCGTCTCGCAAGCGACTATCTGCGTCAATAGTACTATGTGAGTCTGCCCTCTTCATCCTGATTAGTCGCGGTGGGTGAGGAGAGAAGTCTCTCCGTCACTGTCGTATCGACCGAGGTCCTTGCCAGGTGCCGCCAATGTCCTCCGTGCCGTGCAGCCTCGATTGCCTTTTGGCGGTCGAAATCTCCACCAAAGAGTGGGCCTTGTCCCAACATACAGCCACTCCGCGCCAGTGCCAGGTACACGGCAAACTCGTCGATCGATTCAGCGAGGCTGACCAAGGAGAGATCGTTTGCCACTTCTAAGAGTGCCCGTGTCAGGACAGCAGCACGAGGATCGTTGAGGAACGACCGGACAAATCCACGTGGAATCCGGATTCCTACCCGTTGGAGGTTGACAAACGGATCGATTCCTTCGGGAGTGAGCACCGGGTCGCGGACCAGTATGCCGATCTGCTGGTCAGCCAAGGCGGTGAGCCGTTCGAGCGAACCCGGAGCAGAGAGTACGCTGGTTGGGAGATCCAACCACAGTCTGCCGTGTAACGCTGGTTGCGCAGCGAGTTGTCCTGTCAAATGCTCTGTAACGGTCTCATCCAGCAGCGCTGCGCTGGGAAAAGTGAGAATAACAAACCAACGCTGTGGGAGGTCTTGTAACCAGGCCAATGCTTCGCTGACGGCACGCTGGGCCAGGATACTGTCCAATCCCGCACGAGCGGCTACTCCGGCAAGATCCTCGGCCCGCCGCTCTTTCCCTTGCGGATCAATCCAGGACGCGAAGAGTTCTATTCCGACGAGTTCACCGGTCCGCAAGTGCACAATTGGAAGCCCGCGAAAGATGACCGTCTCAGACTCGATCCCTTCGCGCAGTGCTTGTGCAAGGGCGAACTCCTGCGGTGCTTCCTCGGCCAGTTCTGGGTAAAAGAACACAATGCGTCCTTTGCCGCGTCGTTTAGCGCTGTAGAGCGCAAGGTCGGCATTGCGCAGAACTTCCGCAGCCTCGCACGGAGTGTCTGGAGTCCAGAGCACAACGCCGATACTCGCCCCAAGCGTCACCATTTGCTCATCGATGTGGTAAGGACGTGACAGCGCAACGAGCAGCCGTGCTCCAAGTTCTCGCGCTCCGTCCCGATCGCAGAGCGGAGCGATGATGAGGAACTCGTCGCCTCCCAGCCGACCCACGATGTCATCCCGTCGGACGGTGCGGGTGAGTCGGTTCGCGACCTCGCGCAAGAGCATGTCACCAGCGGCGTGTCCAAGGGTGTCATTGACCGCTTTGAACCCATCGAGGTCGAGGAGAAGCGCGGCAAACGGCTGGCCTGCTTCGATCAGCTGCTCGAGAGAGGCGATGACCGCTGAACGATTCGCGAGACCTGTCAGGCTATCAGTCGTTGCCATTCGCTCTAATTGCTGGCGGGTGCGTACTTGCTCGGTGATGTCAAAGGCGATCCCGATCACCCCGGTGATCGCCGCAGAGCGGTCGCGGAGCGGCTCGAGGCGAGCCCGGTAGACGTGCTCATTCCACTCGAACTCGTATGCTTGTGGTTCGCCAGCCAGTGCCAGACGGTGCAAGCGAATCGGCAGAAAATCTGGATCACTGGTTCCAAAATATTCGAACAACGTCTGGCCAACCACCTGCCCAGGGCGAAGACCAAGCTGTGTCAGCCCGCTTCCCTCGCTCGAGGTGAAGACGAGATCGTGATCCACTGTCCAGACAACAGCCGGAAGCTGTCGGAGGACTGCCTGGAGGCGTGCCTCCCGCTCGGCCAAGAGACGCTCAATCAGCCGGCGTTCGTCAATCTCCTCCTGAAGGTGCTGGCGAATCTGCTGCAGTCGTCGATTGGTGGCCGCTTGTCGCCAGCCAATGGCCAGGGCCGCGGCGAGCAGAAGCGTCGCCAGGAAGCCGAGACCTCCAATGACCCAGGGAAATGGCATGAGCAGGAGTTCGGCACGCGTTGTACCCAGCTGGGTACTCACGCGCAGCACACCAATGTCTGCCTGCGTGATAGGGACACGAACGCTTACGACTGGTGCTCCAGGGTGCGGAGTCCCGTCGGCCAGGAGTGGCTCGCCATTCAGATAGAGTGTCAGCGCGCTCCCGCGGTTGACCGTTGCTTGTACAGCAGGAGCAAAGAACACTTTGGCATCTAAGACGGCCATCACTTCTTCATCTGGTCTGGCCCACAGGATAAGCAAAACAGGTTGCTCTCCTGGGAGCTCTGC
>DAOTWO010000334.1:0-10059 GCA_034435855.1 Thermomicrobium sp.
GTTGCCACGCCAGCTGCACACGCCACCGCGTTCCCCCCGTATGTCCCGCCGTGCGCACCCGGCTCCCAACGATCCATCAGCTCACGGTTCGCCACCACCGCAGCGAGCGGCAACCCGGAGGCAATCCCCTTGGCCATCGTGACAATGTCCGGCACTATCTCAAAGTGCTCGAAGGCCCACATCCGGCCGGTACGGCCGACCCCGGTCTGAATCTCGTCCACGATGAGCAGGATGCCGTAGCGGTCGCAGATGGCGCGCAAGTTCTGGAGGAATCGCTTGGGCGGCAGGATGTAACCACCTTCGCCAAGCATCGGCTCGACGATGATCGCGGCAACGTCGTCCGGCATGACCATCGTCTGGAAAAGCCGCTCTAACTCGGCAATGCAGACAAGATCAACGTCCTCTGGCGGCACATTGTAGGGATTCCGAAACGGATACGGGTAGGGTGCGTAGTAAATCGAGGGGACAAGTGGCTCATAGTGACCACGCACCTTGACCCGCGAACTCGTCAGTGCCATGGCGAGATGCGTACGCCCATGGAAGGCACCGCGGAAGGCGATGACTGCTGGCCGACCGGTTGCGACCTTTGCCAGCTTGACCGCCCCCTCCACAGCTTCCGCGCCTGAGTTGGTGAAGAAGACCTGGTTGAGCTTTGGCGGAAGCGTCGCAGTGATGAGTTGGGAGAGGCGAAGCATCGGCTCGTGAATGAGGATATTCGCCTGGGCGTGGATGATTTTTCCCGCCTGCTCACGGATTGCCGCTACAACGCGCGGATGACAGTGTCCGGTATTGACGACAGCGATGCCAGAGGTGAAGTCCATCCAACGCTCGCCATTCACGTCCCACACATAGAGCCCCTCGGCCCGATCCACGACGACCGAGGAGTACCGAGCGAGCACTCTCGGGAGAATCTGCAGTGGATCAACGTGCAGCTGCATGATCACCTGTCCTTCCCGTTGTACCCCATCCGTCCCATGCCCTACTCAGAGGTGATGCAGGAGCGCTGCGAGGAGCGCCGTGCGTTCAATCAACCCTGAAAGGCTGATCTGTTCGTGCTCAGCGTGCGCCCCATCACCCGGACAACCCAGTCCATCCAGCGTCGCGATGCCGAGCGCCGCGGTGAAGTTCCCGTCACTTGCTCCACCGGTTGCCGCTTCGGTCAACTCGAGTCCGAGCTGACGACCGATCGCCCGAGCCCGCTCGAAGGCGGCGACAATGACCGGCGTCCTCTCCATCGGTGGTCGATTCATGCCACCCTCGACCGTGACGATCGACCCTGGAAGCCATGGACGTGCACCACGCACAGCCGCGCAGACCCGGTCGGCCTCGTCTTGCGTCGTCACACGCACGTCAACGTACGCCCAGGCCTCTGCGGCCACCACATTGCTCCGTGTTCCACCACCGACTACCCCGACATTCACAGTGGTGCCGCGTGCCGGATCGTTCAAGCTATGCAAGGAGTGGATTTGATTCGCCAACTCCTGAATTGCACTGATCCCGCGCTCGGGATCCGCTCCCGCATGTGCCGCCCGACCGGTGATCCGGAGCGTAAAGATGCCAACCCCCTTGCGTGCTGTCTTGAGTGCACCACCAGGCGCCGGTGGCTCCAGACAGAGAACGAACGCGCTTCGCTGCGCTTCCGCCTCGATCAGCGGCCGTGACACTGGACTCCCGACCTCTTCCTCGGTATTGATGAACCACCGGATCGGACGGTGCGCCAGACCACGCTCTCGCAGCCAACGCATTGCCTCGAGGAACATCGCAACGCTCGCCTTCATGTCGTAAATGCCTGGACCGAAGGCGAGATCTCCCTCAATGCGGAATGGCCGCCTCGCCAGTGTCCCCACCGGCCAGACGGTATCGACGTGTGTCAGAACAAGCAACGGTTCGGCCGCTGCATCACTCGTGCCCTGCCAGCTCGCAATCGTCAGGTCACCGTAGTCTCGTTGCGGATACGCTTCAATCGTCGCCTCAAGTCCGCGCGCCCGCTCGCGCACGTAACCAACGAGTTGATCAACAGCGGTCTTGTCGGTACTCGGCGACTCCAGCTCGACCAAGGAGCGGAGGTCGGCCAGCAACGCGTCGCGGCGCGTGGCGAACTCAGCGATCGAGATCGTCATCAGCGAACTCCTGCTCCTCCCAGGCCGCCTCCGAGTCCGACTCCTGCCGAGTGCGCCACTGTTCACCCACGCGATTCGTCCCGCCACTCTCCGGCCGTCCTTGAGTCGGCGGGCGCGGCTGGCTGAAGTGGCGCAGATTTGCCTCCAGGTCGACGTAGTAGTCAGCGAGCTCCATCAGTTCTACCGCCGTGTTCCGCGGGGCAGAAGCGATCTCCACCCGCCGACCGAGCCGCTGCACCGTCTCCACCAGGTAGCAGTAGTCACCGTCTCCGGTCACCAACACAACGACATCGACATGCGGTGTCTGGAGCAGAACATCAACTGCAAGCTCCAAGTCAAGATCCCCGCGCAGGGTACCATCGCCGGCCCGCCGTAACGTCCGGGTCACGACGCGGAAGCCGTTCCGGCGCAGCCAGGTGAGGAAGGGAACCGCGCTCGACTCCTCGCTGGCAAGCGTGACGTAGGCATAGGCGCAGGCCAAGCGCCGTCCCGCAACCAGGAACTCGAGCAGACGCGAGTAGTCAATGCGCACGCCGAGGTCTCGCGCGACGAAGTAGAGGTTCGACATATCGAAAAAGACCGCGACTCGATCCGTCTGGTTCGGCAAGATCATACAAACCTCCTCGCTACCACCGAAAGACCGCCAACATCAAGCCCGAGCCGTGATAAGAGGGAGATCAGCCATGGTGACCAGGCCAGGGGCATGCTCCACCACGCGAGGCACTGCGTTGAGTGCAATCGCGGTCGTCGCCCGATCACCCTGAAGACCCCCAGGAATGACGAGTTCCAGCGGCGTCGGCCCCTCCAGCCGCACGCGATCGTAAGCTGGGTCGGCATCAAGGTACATGCGCAGGTGCAGCGTGATACGTTCCTCGCCAGCGACAAAGGCTCGGCCGAGCTGATCGACACCACACACGCGCCCCGGTTCCACCGTGAAGTACTGTGTCACGATCTGCCGCTCAGCCAGCACCGGTTCGATCCGCTCCTCGTAGTGCTCGATCGTCCAGCCCAGACCCGCTGCGAGGAGATACGCCGACTCCCGCAGGCCAACGTGCCGCACCGTCCCCGCGGCCACGAGCTCCTGGAACTCCTCAATCGTCTTGCCAGAGCCAATTTTCTCCTGGAGCGGTCTGCGGCGCGTCGAGGCGTTCTGAATTCGCTCGACGCGAACAGCCGTCACTGCCTGCGCGACGCCGCTAAAGAAGAGCGGAAGGGTATCCATGACATAGCCAGGATTGACGCCCGTCCCGAGGACTGTCACCCCATGCTCCCGCGCAAGGGCATCAAGCCGAGCCGCAAGTTGAGGATGGCCCGCAGTAGGAAACGCGAGTTCCTCACACGTCGAGACAACATTGCAGCCCAGACGCACCGCCAGCTCCAACTGGGGAAACACGCGGTCGAGGTAGGACCCGGTCGCGTGGAGAACACAGTCCGGACGCGTCTCTGCCAGAACTGCTTCGGCATCCTCCCGGACGACCACGCCAACTGGCTGCCCCAACCCGATCAGCTCCCCCACGTCACGCCCAACCTTGGTCGGGTCAATATCGATGACCCCGACCAACTCGTACGAGCGACGCTCGAGTACGAGCCGTACCAATTCCTGTCCAATGGGCCCCAGCCCAAACTGCACAACGCGATACACGCGCCCGCTCACGCTCCTCTCTCCCTTCCGGCTCCGCGGGCCGGCGTCTCAAGACTGTCCCGGCTTGCGGCGCTCGCGTTCCTTCAGCTCGCGGTAGTACTTCTTCGGCTTCGGTAACGGTCGCTCTTCTTGCTGGGCTCGTGCGGCTGCCGCCTGTGCCGCCTGCTGAGCAAGCTGCTCCTCAAGGACCGCCAGGTCGTCGTAGATCGCGACGTTGCTGTTCGCCTCGGGAGTCCGCATCAGCCGCCGCACGAGCTCCAATAACGACCGCACCTGAGCCTGCTCACCGCCAGCTCGCTCCGCCGTCGCCAGCACGCGATCCACGAGCCCGAGTGTTTCCGGTCGTGCGCGGTTCTCCACCAGTCGCTGGCGGATGCGTTGGAGCGCATCAGTCAAATACATCCGCCGCTCCTTTCTCCTCTCGGGCACACAGCGAGCCCGATCCGGATTCAGCGTACATCGCCAACTCCGCCGCGGCCACAGCGTCATACCCGCGCCGCCCCGAGTATCCGGCACCGGCCGCACGAACGCAAGAGTTGCTCCGCTCGAAACGACTGTACGGGCTCAGCATGCCGATCCCGCCCATAGCCACAAACGGTTCTCCCGAGAAGACTCGCGCCTACCCTTCGGAGTGAGCACTCACGCTGTCCCTTCGAGCAAGATGCTCGTCGGTGGCAGAGCAAAGCATCCTTCTGTCCGCATGTGAGCGCGAGTCGTCACATTGTTGTGAGTGATCACGCATTTGACTGCTCCTCTGCTTCCGGTAGGACGATCACTCCACGCGAACGCGCTGATTCTCGGCACACAGTCCTCGTCTCGTGTTTCACTTGTGAGGGGAAGGATGCGAAGGAGACGTGCGCAGTGCAGGAACGTGAGCGAGCCGACCTTCTCGACCAGTTCACGGGATGCTTACTTGGACTCGCAATCGGCGACGCACTTGGCGCGCCGGTAAGCGGCTGGCCACGTGAGGCGATTGCAGCACGCTACCATTGGCTGGATCAGTTCGTCCCACTCGTCACGGAGGATGGTGAGATCATTTTTCGAGCCGGCGAGTTCACCGACGAGACGGAGCTCGCACTTTGCCTTGTTGAGAGTGTCATTAGTGCACGTGGCTACCTTGATGTTGCTGCAGCGGGCTACCGCTTTCTGCGGCTGCTCGATGGGCCAACAGCCCGTTTCCTCGACGAGCCGACACGACGCGCCCTTGCCGCAGCCGCGGAGCACGGAGACTTCCAGCGTGGTGTCGCTGGCCCGGGTACTGCGACCGGCAGTGCTGCTGCCCGGGTCGCGCCGATTGGTCTTCTGCACGCCCTGACTCGCTTCAACCCTGACCTCCTTGTCCGCGACGTGTTGCGCGCCACGCTTATTACCCATGCTGAGCCAGAAGTGATCAACGGCGCACTGGCCGTGGCCTATGCCATCCTCTTGCTCGTCCAAGGCACGACACCTCCTGACGTCCTTCTCGACGAAGTGGCCCGCTTCATCGACGAGGATGCCGTGGCCCAACGGCTCCGCCGGGCAACGCTCCAGCCCGTGCCAGCAGACGATGAGGAGCTTGTCCGTACACTCGCGGCGCTGGGCACATCTGCTGCTGTCGATGAGGTCGTCGCGACCGCCTTTGCCTCGTTCGCTGCCGCACACGATGATTTCGCTCGTGCAGTAGCACTCGCGATCAACATTGGCGGGGCGACCGACACACGCGGTGCGATCACTGGCGCGTTGGCTGGCGCGCACCTCGGTGCTTCCCGGCTTCCAACCGCACTCGTCGAAGGGCTTGAGGGCCGTCCTTCTATCCTTCTGGCCGCCCGTGGTCTCTTCCAGGCCGCCCAGCAGCGTGCCGGACGCTTCGTCCGGCTGCTCGTCCGGTGAACCAATGCGGCAAGACCAGCGACTCGCCGCCATCATTTTCGATCTTGACGGTGTCCTGGTCGACTCAGAATCCCTCCAACTTGCCGCCTGGGAGCGGTACGTTGCTCGTTTCGGCCGCGCGCTTCCCGCCGACCTCCTCCCTCGGCTCTTTGGCCGACGTCTGATCGATGCGGCCCGGATCATCGTCGACACATTGGGATTACCGGTCGACCCGCTGTGCGCAGCACGTGAGCGTGATGAACTCTTCCTCACGAGCGTGCCCGGAAACGTCCAGCCAATGCCAGACGCCCTCGAGCTGATCGCTGAGCTCCATACCCGCGCCGTTCCATTGGGCTTGGCGACAAGCGGTCATCGGCAGTACGTCGCCCTCGTGCTCGGCGAGCTCGGGCTCGCTGACGTGTTTGCAGCTGTTGTGACTGGTGACGATGTCACCCACGGCAAGCCGGCTCCAGACTGTTACCGGCTGGCTGCCGCGCGACTGGCATGTCCACCAGAACGCTGTATTGCGATCGAGGATGCGCCGCTTGGTGTCATGGCCGCACGGGCGGCTGGCCTCCGCTGCATTGCTGTACCGAACGCTCACACCCGCGAACTCGGCGGCTTCGACGCTGCCGACGCACTCCTGCCCAGCCTTGACGCTGTGTTGCCGTGGTTGGAACGTAACGGGTGGCTGGGGTGAGCTCAAGTCGTGCGAGCGTCACACGAGAAAGGTTTTGCCGGCTGCAGCTCCGGACGCTGACCAGCCCGACTTTCACACTGGTGGGGCATTGTGCACCAGTACCCCCTGTCAGGGATCACACCGAGTGACCAGGCTGCCCAGACATGCCTGAGTGAATCCGGCAGGCACTGGGCCGATGCGTGGCAGCGCACAGAGCCACGGATCATCCAACGAGGCTCGGCATCAGGTGACCCACATGACCGATCTGGCAAAGACGCGCATATCGTTCAGCAACAGGAATGCAGCAATCGGCCCCGTACCGCCTGGGACAGTACGGGGCCCAAGGGGAAAGATTTTTCGGCCCGACGGAAGCCTAGCTCTTCACGACGGCTCCGGCACCCGATTGAAGACCACAAGACGTAACTCTGTCATATCTTCAATCGCATACCGTAGACCTTCACGACTGAGGCCGGAATCCTTGACGCCACCATATGGCATGTGGTCGATGCGGAACGTTGGGATGTCGTTGATGATCACCCCACCGACTTCCAGAACCTCGAAGGCTCGCAGCGCGTGTTCAAGGCTGCCGGTGAAGACGCCCGCCTGCAACCCATAGGCTGAGTCGTTCACCGCCGTGAGCGCCTGCTCAAAGTCGTCAAAGGGGAAGAGGACGACAAGCGGTGCGAATGCCTCGCGACTGCAGACCGGATGCCACGGTGGTGCATCGACGAGTACCGTTGGCTGAAAGAATCGCCCTTCGGCCTTCCCCCCCACCAGCACCTTCGCCCCCTCGGCGACCGCCGAGTCGACCCAGTCCTGGGTTCGGCGCGCAGCCTTCTCGTCGATCATTGGGCCAAGGTCGGTCGTCTCATCCAATGGGTCGCCCATCTTGATCTTCTTCACTTCTTCGACGAAGCGCTCGACGAACTCGTCCCACCGTGATCGGTGGACGAAGACGCGCTGCACCGAAATGCAGACCTGGCCAGCGTAGGCGAAGGCGCCGACGCGGATGCGAGGGATCGCCACATCCAGATTGGCCGTGCGGTCGACGATGACGCCCGCATTTCCGCCGAGCTCGAGTACGACCTTTTTCTTCCCGGCCCGCGCCTTCAGATCCCAGCCCACGTCTGGCGACCCCGTGAAAGTCAGCAACTTGAAACGCTCGTCAGTCACCAGCCGGTCACCGACAACGCGGTCCATCGGCATGATGCTGACTGCTCCCTTGGGGACGCCGGCTTCGTCGAGAAGTTCAGCGAAAGTGAGCATCGTGAGCGGGTCACGGCTGGGCGGCTTTAGGACGATTGTGTTTCCAGAGGCTAGCGCTGGAGCAATCTTGTGCAGCGCCAGATTGAGCGGGAAATTGAAGGGCGAGATGCCAGCGATCGGGCCAATCGGGAAGCGCCGCGTGAAGCCGAAGCGCCCTTGGCTGTACGCCATCAGGTCGAGCGGGATTACCTCTCCACCAATCCGCTTCGCTTCCTCCGCTGCTGTCGTCAGCGTGAAAATCCCACGCTGCACTTCTACTCGCGCATCGCGGATCGGTTTCCCAGCCTCCTGGGCAATCAGTCGGGCGAACTCCTCCTGCCGCCGGCGGAGCCCATCGGCGAGGCGTAAGAGGATTTCGGCCCGCTCGTAACTCTGGAGCCGCCGTGTGACCTCGAAGGCTCGCTGCGCCGCTGTCACCGCGTCCTCGAAGTCCTGGTCGGTCGCGGTAGAGGTCACGCCCACAAGCTCATCGTTGTACGGATTGCGGATCTCCAGCCGGTTTGGTGAAGTCCGCCACTCACCAGCGCAGTAGAACGGGTATTCGCGTGCCATTGCACCACTCCTCCCATGCCGAGACGACCACGGTCGGCCGATCCGGACGCGGCGCAACCACACAGCGGGCCTCGATCGGCCGGACGACGCTCACTGTATCTGAAATCCACCCGTTCAGCACTGGTTCGCGTCCGGATCCTGCGGGAGCGCCATCTTGACCGGATCCAAGATCTCCTCGGCCTCCTCCGGTGAAAGCACACCCTCTTCGACGACCACCTCGCGGACAGTCCTCCCTGACTGCCAAGCCTTCTTGGCAATCTCGGCCGCCTTGAGGTAGCCAATCCGCGGCGTCAGGATCGTTGCCAGCGCAATGCTGCCGTGGGCCAGCTCCGCTAACCGCGCCTCGTTCGCTTGGATCCCTTCGACGCAGCGTGTGCGGAAGACCTCGAGCGCGTTGGTCAGAATATCGGTCGCCCAGAGCAAGTTGTAGACGATCAGTGGTGTCCAGACGTTGAGGTCGAGCTGTCCGGAGAGGACGCCAAGCGAGACCGCATGGTCATAGCCGACCACCTGGAAGGCAACCATATTGACCATCTCGGCGATTGACGGGTTCACCTTCCCCGGCATGATCGATGATCCTGGTTGCACTGGCGGGAGGATGATCTCGCCCAGCCCTGCCCGCGGCCCCGAGCCGAGCAGCCGGATATCGCTGGCGATGCGGATCACTTCCAGCGCCGCATTGCGGAGAGCACCCGAGAGATGCGCGAAGTCAGCATGGCTCTGAGTGATCTCGAACGTGTTGCGCGCCGGCCGGAGCGGGAACCCCGTAATTCGACTTAGCTCCTCCGCGACCTGCATCCGGTATCCGGGGAAAGCGTTGATTCCCGTCCCAAGCGCAGTCGCTCCAAGGTTGATCTCTATCAGCGCCAGTCGCGCTTCTGCGATCCGATCAGCCGCCCGGCGCAGCGCCGCACCATAGCCAGTGAACTCGTCACCAAGCCGGATCGGTACGGCGTCCTGAAGGTGCGTACGACCCGTTTTCGTCAGATTGCCGAATTCCTGCGCTTTCTGGCAGAAGGCATCGGCAAGTCGACGAAACGCCTCGATGAGCTTGGGAGTTGCACGCAGCAGTGCCAGCCGTCCCGCGGTCGGAATGACGTCGTTCGATGACTGTCCCAGGTTGACGTGGTCGTTCGGATGCACCGGCCGGTACTCACCACGCCGCCCGCCGAGAATCTCGTTCGCACGGTTGGCGATGACCTCGTTCGTGTTCATGTTGTGCGACGTGCCGGCCCCAGCCTGGTAGGGATCGACGACGAAGTGCTCATGCCACAACCCGTCAATGATCTCCTGCGCTGCCTGTTCAATTGCTCGCGCTTGCTCATCGGTGAGCCGCCCGGCTCGGTGATTGACGCGTGCGGCCGCGAGCTTCACCTGTGCCGTCGCGACGATTAAGTCAGGATGCGGACGAAGACCGCTAATTGGAAAGTTGCGGACCGCTCGCGCCGTCTGGGCTCCGTAGAGCGCCTCCGCCGGCACCTCCACCTCGCCGAGTGAATCACGTTCGAGACGCACCGTTCCCACGACCATCGTTCCCACCCCCTGCCCAGGTCCTCACCGTGCCTCACCGAGCCCGCCATCTGCTTCCCACCAACTCGGCCGCTGTGAGCCGATTGCGGCGAGCTCCGTCTTCACGTAGATCAATCCCTCGCGATCGAGCACCGACTGCTCGTATTCACCGCTCATGGTGATGGCATCGACCGGACAGACCTGCGCACAGAGCCCACAGAACATGCAACGCCCTGCACGCAGGATGAATTCTCCAAGTTCACGATCACCCTCTTCAGAGGGCACAACGTGCATTTCCAAGCAACTCGTCGGGCAGATCCGCGCACAGAGCCCACAGGCGACGCAAAGCGCCTCCCCAGTCTCCGGATCAGAGCGCAAAGCCGGGAGCCCCCGGAAGCGCGGTGCCTGCTCCCGCTTCTGCTCCGGATACTGGATCGTCACCG
>DAOTWO010000335.1:0-2393 GCA_034435855.1 Thermomicrobium sp.
GCCGACATCGAGGTGCCAAACCCCGCCGTCGCTGTGGACGCTCGGGCAGGATCAGCCTGTTATCCCTAGGGTAGCTTTTATCCGTTGAACCCTGGCGTGCCCACGCACAGCCAGAGGGTCACTAGGCCCTGCTTTCGCATCTGCTCGACCCGTAGGTCTCACAGTCAAGCCCGCTTATGCCCTTGCACTCGACGCGCGATTTCCGACCGCGCTGAGCGGACCTTTGGACACCTCCGTTACCGTTTAGGAGGTGACCGCCCCAGTCAAACTACCCACCTAAGACTGTCTCCACGCCGGATAACGGCGCAGGTTAGCATTCCAGTAGGTCAAGGGTGGTGTTCCATTGGCGCCGAAGCTCCCACCTACGCTCTACATGACATACCGAAATGCAATCTCAGGCTGTAGTAAAGCTCCATAGGGTCTTTCCGTCCTACCGCAGGTAACCCGCATCTTCACGGGTGCTACAGTTTCACCGAGTGTCCCGCTGAGACAGTGGCCCAGTCGTTACGCTTTTCGTGCGGGTCGCAATTTACGCGACAAGGAATTTCGCTTAGTACCTTACTCGACGCTGTCGAGCGAGCCATCTCCTCCTTGTCCAAGAGCGGCTCCTGCATGTCGCCATGCAGATGGGACCATCTCTTCACCTCATCTTCGAGGTGTCCGGCGTATGGTCTCTGAGGATTCTAATCGGGGTGCTTCCCCGATTAGCCTTTCCTGCTGGTTTTCCGCACCAGTCGGATTGTCACTCATAGGAGTCTCGTTCGCCTCTAACGAGGGATCTCCTACAAGTACCGCTGGATCCACCGGGTTTTCCAGCATATAGCCGGATGCTCACCTCATGGTTACCCATGAGGGGGGCAGCGAAGTCTACCATAGGCAGTTGCCCCCTATGTCGCCATAGGGACTGGACCATATCTTCACTCCGAATTTGCGTTCGGAGCGTCTGGCGTATGGTCTCTGAGGATTCTTGCCAGCACCTCCTGCAGCGGTCGGAGCCGCTGCTTTCCCTTCGCGGCCAGGTTCATCGCATACGCCTTCTCGACGATGCGCGCCAGCCCCTCAGGGCGGCGATGCTCGCCGCGATTCATCAACTCCAGAATTTCGCGAAACCGATAGAAAGTTTCGCGCTTACAGGAGTACGGGACGACATATTTTTCGAAGAACGGCACCACCTTCTCCCACAGGCTGCGCCTGCAGTGGATGGCGAAGGTGTAGCAGTTCTTGCTTCCCGGTTTAGGGAAGATGCGTCCCGTGCCGAAGACTGCCTGCGCCAGCTTCAGGATGGGCAACCCACTATGGTGTTGCACCAGGTGAAACTCAGGGTCGACATAGAAGCCGAACCGACTGGTTTCGTGATGTTTGATACTGACGAGCAGGGAGCCTTCGCCTTCGATGAATCCGGCGAGGAAGTATTTCGCCTCTTCGGTGACGGCAAGTCTTTCCTGCTGATTGGCTCCACCCATCGCGTTGTCACCTCCTCGGTAGCGTGGGATACACGAGCTGTTCCAGCATATAGCCAGATTTTACAACGGCCCTGTGACGAACCGTTAGAGTTACGGCCGGCATTCACCCGGGCTTCAGTTTGGGGCTGCACCTTGCGGCTGACCCCTCCCCTTAACCTACGGGCATTGGCCAAGCGTCGCCCCCTATACATCGGGTTTCCCCTTCGCAGAGAGCTGTGTTTTTGGTAAACAGTCGCCGGGCCCGCTTTGCTGCGACCTCTTTCGAGGCACCCCTTCTCCCGAAGTTACGGGGTCAATTTGCCGAGTTCCTTGACCACGGCTCACACGAGCACCTTAGGATTCTCTCCTCATCTACCTGTGTCGGTTTACGGTACGGTCACCTTATTATACCTTAGAGCTTTTCTTGGCAGTATGATTAGGGGAAGTTTGTGGGCTTACGCCCTCCCGTTCGGCTTTCACCCCGATTGCTCGGGGCTACGACCTTAGACCGCCTAAGCCATCAGACGGCTTCCCTTTCACTCCTGCGTCCCTCTAAGTTAAATTTCGGTGGTACAGGAATATTAAACCTGTTTTCCATTACCTACGCCTTTCGGCCTCGGCTTAGGGACCGACTAACCCTGAGATGATTAACATTGCTCAGGAAACCTTGGATTTTCGGTGTGCAGATTTTTCATCTGCATTATCGTTACTTATGCCAACATTTTCTTTTCTATACAATCCAGCGCCAGTCGCCTGACACCTTCAATCTTGTATAGAATGCTCCCCTACCTTCCAAAAGGAACCGCAATTTCGGTGGTATATTTAAGTCCCGAGTATTATCGGCGCTAAGTCGCTTGACTAGTGAGCTATTACGCACTCTTTAAATGAATGGCTGCTTCTAAGACAACATCCTAGTTGTCTGAGCAACTCAACATCCTTTCTCTGTTAACT
>DAOTWO010000336.1:0-5115 GCA_034435855.1 Thermomicrobium sp.
GTGGCGGTGCAGGCCATCGTGTGTAGCCAGAGTCACTTGAGGCCGCGCCGGAGGATCGAGCGTGGGCTATAGGAGGTACGGATTACAGTTGTGCTGGAGAATGTTGGTGCATCGGAGTGTGGCCTGGGGATCCTCCGCGTGCGCGTGAAGTAATGCTGCGTGCAGAGGCTATGGTACTCGTTCCGCGAGTATGAGTTCGGGAAATGGAGGAGCGATGCGTGGAAGTTACCATAACCATCCTGGGTACTGTGATGGATCGGGGACGGCAGAGGAATTTGTGGCGGCGGCCCAAGCGGCAGGGCTGGCGGCGGTCGGCGTCTCCTCACACGCGCCGGTCCCCTTCACATGCAGCTGGACCATGACACTCGAACGATTCCGGGAGTACGTCGCTGACGCGCGTGTGGTCCAGGAGCGCTGGCGCGGCAGTTACCCCGTATGGGTCGGTGTGGAACTCGACTACTTGGATGCTGAACTAGTGCCAGATGGAGCCGCGTTCCAGCGAGCGCATGTCCTTTCAGCCCAGCTGGACTATGCGGTGGTGAGCCTCCACTTTGTTGGCCGTGACTCGGAGGGGCAACCGTGGGCGGTTGATGAATCGGCTGAGTCGTTCGCGCAACAAGTGGATGTCGTCTATGGGGGCAACGTGCGGCGGCTGGTCGAGGACTACTACCGGTTGATGGAACACCTTGCTGCGTGGGCCCAGGGACTCAGGATACCGGTGGTGGTGGGGCATCTGGACAAAGTAAAGCAGTGGAATGTCGGGGAGCGGTATTTCCGTGAGGCGGAGTCCTGGTACCAGGAGGCTGTGGAGCGCGCGCTCTTTGCGATCAAAAGGGCCGAAATCCCAATTGAGGTCAATACCGCTGGCCTGCGACGGCTGATTGGCGCACCATATCCTGGTGAGTGGATCCTTCGTCGGTGCTGGGAACTCGGGATTCCCGTAACAATCGGGGCAGATGCGCACCAACCCGCGGACGTGGCGGCGGGGTTTGAGGAGGCGTCGCAGCTCCTCCGTTCGGTTGGCTACGAGGAGCTCCTCGTACTGGAACAGGGACGATGGCAGACGGTGCCGCTCCGCTAGGTACCGCAGCTGTGGCGCATGGCTGGTCTCCTGGGCTGGTTGCTGTGTTCGAAGGGACTGCATCCGGACTCGCGATGTCAAGCGTGATCCTGCGACATGCTCCGTAGCCCCAAAGAATCAGATACCTTGAGCGCTAGTTGTTTGAGCACGTGATGCGACAAGCCGCCGGCTCTTTGCGGCCGCTCCCTTCGGGCCTCCCCACGGGCAGTGGTACGTCACTGTCGCTTAAGACCAGTAAGTGCCGCGCATACCTGCTCTGGAAGGATCGGGAGTTCAGTGAAGCGCAAGCCGGTGGCGTCGGCGATGGCGTTGGCGATCGCCGCGGCCGTTGGGGTAACTGGAGGTTCGCCGACACCCTTTGCCCCGAAGGGGCCAATCGGTGAGGGCACTTCGACCAGTTCGACATGCAAAGCGGGGAGCTGGCTTGCCTTTGGCAGATCGTAGTCGAGGAACGTTGGGTTCAGCGGTTGGCCGCTCTCGTCCCAGCGCATCGCCTCGTGCAATGCCCAACCAACTCCCTGTGCTGCGCCACCGTGGACTTGTCCTTCGACGAGTGCCGGATGGAGCGCACGCCCAACATCCTGAATAGCGACGAGATCGAGGAGCTCGACCTTCCCTGTCTCGGGGTCAACTCGCACGTGCGCCATCTGAGCGTTGAATCCTGGCGACTGCTGCGTGACTGCGACCCGGCCTGTTCCGTACACCGGTGCGTAACGACCGCCGAAAGCCATACTGAGGGCCGCGATCTGCTGCAGAGTGACCTGGCGGTCCGGGACGCCGCGGACCCGGACGGCACCCTCAACGAGTTCCAGGTCTTCCGGTGCTACCTCAAGCTCGTTCGCAGCGATCTCCAAGAGCTGGCGTCGCGCCTCCTCGGCGGCTGCCTTGACAGCGAGCCCAACGGTGTAGGTGATCTTGCTGCCACCGCTCATCCCCGCATACGGGGCAGCGTCGCTCGGCAGCAGTGCGATGCGCACGCGCTCAAGTGGCTGGCCCAAGACTTCTGCGGCGATCATCGCGAGGACGGTATGCGTACCGGTGATGTCGATGGCACCGAGTGTGACAGTAAATGTCCCGTCGTGGTTGAGACGGACGTTCGCTGCACAGGGCTCGATGCCGCCTGGCCAGCCACCGACGGCGATACCCCACCCCTCGTTGGGTACACGCTGCCGGTTTTTCCAAAGTGGGTGGTCGCGGACTCGCTCCAGAACCTCGACGAGACCGATCGGTGGCCACGGGACGCCGTTCGGTTGTGGATCACCAGTCCGTGCGGCGTTGCGGAGTCGGAGCTCCAGTGGGTCCATCCCGATGGTCTGGGCGAGCTCATCGACCAATTGCTCCACCGCGAAGGTCGCCTGGGGCACACCGGGAGCCCGATAGGCGCCGGTGCCCGGTTTGTTGGTCAACACTTCATAGCCGACGAGATCGAGGTGCTCCCAGCGATAGGTCCCACCGAGCAGGATGAGTGCGATGTTGACCGGTGCACCAGGATAGGCACCAGAGTCAAAGACAACGCGTGCCTGGAGCGCGGTGAGTGTCCCGTCGCGTCGCACACCACCGCGCAATTCGAAGATCGCCGCCGGTGCCGGCGTGGCCAGCAAGAACTCCTCAGTCCGTGTCAGCGTGAGTTTGACGGGCCGCCCCAAACGCAGGGCAACGGCGGCGACGAGTGGCTCGAGAAGCACCGTCTTGCCACCGAAGCCGCCGCCAACCTCCATGGGAACAATCGTGACCAACTCATGCGGCAGCCCGAGTGTCGTCGCGGTGACGTTCCGGCAATAGAACATGCCTTGGGTCGTGGTGTGGATCGTCACACCGCCGTCTGGTCGGGGGATGGCGACCGAGGCATGCGGCTCGATGTAGGCCTGGTGGACAAACGGTGTCCGATAGGTGCGCTCGATGACTACATCAGACTGAGCGAATCCCTGTTCGACGGCGCCGCGCTGGAAACGGACGGCATTAGTGACATTGGCAGGCAGGCGACGGACGTCGAGTTCTTGGCCTCCCGCGACCGTCGCGTGCATTCCGGCTTCAGCCCACTCACCCTCCAGTTCCTTCGGTCGGATCGCCGGTGCGTCTGGTTGCATGGCCCGGAGTGGATCGGTCACAGCAGGTAGCACCTCGTACTCGACCGTAACAAGGCTGGCGGCGTCAGCAGCGGCGTAGGGCGAATCGGCAATGACAACCGCCACGGGCTGGCCTGCGTAGAGAGCCTTGTCGCGTGCGAGGAGGTGACGCGCCCGCTCGGCTGGCTCGGGGCCGACCGGGAGCAAGTCATGGCCGGTGAACACGGCAACGACGCCAGGGATCGCACGGGCTGCGCTCGTGTCGATGCGAGTGATGCGAGCGTGGGCGTAAGGACTTGTCACCAGACGAGCGTGCAGAAGGCCAGGGAGGTGGAGGTCATCGGTGTAGCGAGCGATCCCCCGTACCTTGGCTTCCCCATCGAGTCTTCGGACTGGTCGCGCGAGCAGTGTCGTTGCCTGCACCGCTTCCCTCCCCTCGACACTGCGGACAGCTGCGTTAGTATAGCCGATCGCACTGTGGTGAGCGCGCTTATTAAGGGCGTGTTCAAGGTGCCCGAGGCGGAACTGAATTGCTGTAGGCTTCCTTCCCGGGCGGCAGTGTGACTCTCAGAGGTTTGGGCATCCATGCCATGATGGCGCTCGCTCAGTCACCAGCTTTCGATCCGTGGCCTGGGGAGGGAGCGGCGCAGGCTCGCCGTAGCGGAATGATTGGACTGTCGCTCGTCTCCCGCCATGCTGAGTGCAGAAGGAGGCTCGACCGTACTCCAGTTCTGCGTTACTGTAGGTGGCTGCAATGATTCTCTAGTCGGACTCGGATTGTTTCCGGAGACAGTCCAGAGTGTTGAGATGAGCGAGCACGAACGTCAATGAACTTTACCGCAAGAACAGGGGGCGCTGGGCGTTGGTATGTTTTGTCGTTCTTGCGTGATGGCTGGGGGCGAGGGTGATGGCAAAGATCGTGGTGTTTGCGCCGAACTTTGGACTTGATCGAATCGGACTCCTTGGCGAACTTGAACCGGGTGCCGTCATGCGATTCCGTACGGTGGAACGTTCGGCGGGTGGGAAGGGGCTGAACCTGGCGCGGGCGGCGACGGCGCTTGGGGAACGCGTAGTCGTTGTTGGGATCCTCGGTGGCTGGATCGGCCGGCTGGTTGCCGAACTTGCGCAGCGGGAGGGGTTAGAGCTTCGACCGCTGTGGATCGAGCAGGAAACGCGCGTCAACACCATTGTGATTGAAGACTCAGGGCGAGTCACAGTGTTCAATGAACCAGGGCCAGATCTCGCGATAGACCTCGTCGATCCACTACTGCAACTGCTCATTGCTGAGTTGTCTGAGAGTTCCCTCGTTGTCGTCAGTGGCTCATTGCCACCGGGCCTACCACCCGCGGTGTATGCGACGTGTGTGCGCTTGGCCCATGAACACCATCTGCCGATCATCGTCGACGCAACAGGGGAAGCACTCGCAGCCGCGCTCGATGCTGAGCCGGACATCGTCACGCCGAATGTCTTTGAGGCAGAAACGGTGCTTGGGAGAGCTGGTGAGGAACTGGTGACAGCGAGACGGGAGGAGCTCAAGGCGCGGGCGCTGGCGGCTGCGCAAGCACTGGCTGGAAGAACTCGGCGTGCAACGGTTGTGAAAGCAGGAGTAGCCGGGGCCGCAGTGGCGTCGGCAGATGGTCTCTGGTTCGTGTCAGCTCCTCAGGCAGAGGTAAGGAACCCAATTGGAGCTGGGGACGCCTTTGTGGCCGGATTCGCAGTCGGGCTTCGACGAGGATGGCCGCTGGAGGAGGCGTTACGGTTGGCGGTTGCAGCAGGCTCGGCCAGTGTGGAAACGCTGCAGCCGGGAGCGTTGAAACCTGAACGTGTGGAAGAACTCTGGAACCAGAGCAGGCTTCAGCAGGTACCATAACGATCGGTAGGTTACCTTGACAGGGTTTCCGGAATACCGGTAGTCAGGTCCAGAGTCTGAATGCGCTGACTGTTGAGAGTAGCCATCAAGGCTCTGGG
>DAOTWO010000337.1:0-3402 GCA_034435855.1 Thermomicrobium sp.
GAGAAGGGGGTTCTGCGCGTTGCGGATTTGGCTGGACGGTGCCCTGCTCGCGCTGGCTGTGTTAGGGTCTGCCCAGCGCTCGCGACACGAGGTCGAAGAAGGAGACGGACCGTGAGCGCTGCCAGCAGGTGGCGAGAAGGGGTAAGTGTGCGAGAATCCAGGAGAGGGGGGAGAGATGGCTGGAATGAGTACAGATGAGCTGGTAGCGATTGCCCTTGAGATGGCGGGCTTCCGGAAGCTTCCCCCGGACAGTGAGGTATACGTGCCCGGCGAACAGATCCGGCGACTCCTCGTTGCGCTCGATGTTGGTGTCGCCGAACTCCTCTTGGCACGCGAGCTTGGCTGTGACGGGGTACTGGCCCATCACCCGGCGGGTGGGCGTGCAGTGCTGCGCTTCCCAGAGGTTCTGGCCCGACATGTGGAGTTCATGGTCGAGCACGGGGTGACGCCGGACGCGGCCAAGGCAGCGTTACAACCGCTGGTGAACCGTGCGGTCTTGCGGGCGCAAACCGCCAACTACGACCAAGTTCCTGCAACGGCGCGTTTGCTCCGGCTGCCGTTCCTGAACCTGCATCTCCCGTTGGACGAGATCGGGCGCCGTGCGATGGTTGAGGCGATCGAGCGATATCAGCTCGAGCTCGGTCGGGACCTAACGGTCCAGGATGTCATCGATGCGCTTCGAACGCTTCCAGAGATTGCCGAGGCGGCGACACAGATCATGGTGCCGGTCGGCACGATCGATCGTCCAGCAAAGCGTATCGCGGTCGTGCATGGGGCGGGCACCAATGGCGGTGCTTCCGTAGCGCAGGCCTATTTCGCGCACGGCGTCGATACAGTGATTTACCTGCACCTTGCACCGGAGGAAGCGGAGCGACTTCGGGCCACCGGATCCGGCACGGTCATCGTTGTCGGTCATGTTGCCGGAGACCGCGTCGGGATTGCGCCCTATCTCGCCGAGCTCGAGCGCCGTGGCCTCGAAGTCGTCCGCCTCGGAATCTAGCCGCCAAAGACCCGCGCGATGCGCACGAGTGCGCGCTCGAGCAGATCGTCTGCTGTCGCGAAGCTCAGACGGATACAACTCGCGCCGGACTCACCGAAAGCATCGCCGGGAGTCACTCCAACGTGCGCTTCCTCGATCAGCTTTTGGGCCACTTCCTGGCCAGAGTATCCGGTGCCACTGACATCCGGAAAGGCGTAGAAGGCGCCCTCTGGCAACGGACAGCGGAAGCCGGGGATTGCGTTGAGTCGCTCGGTGACGAAACGACGGCGCCGGTCCCAGGCAGCGACCATCTCAGCGATCACGTCTTGTGGTCCCTCGAGCGCGGCAACGCCGCCCCACTGGGCGAATGAGGTCGCGCAAGTTGCGGAGTGGCTGTGAACCTTCATGATCTGGCGGATGAGTGGTCCAGGACCGGCGACGTAACCGAGGCGCCAGCCGGTCATCGCGTAGGCCTTGGAGAAGCCGTTCACGGTGAGCGTCCGCTCAGCCATGCCCGGGAAAGCGGCCAGGCTCAAGTGCTCTCGTCCATCATAGATGATCTTCTCGTAGATCTCGTCGGAGATAACGAGGAGATCACGTTCCTGAGCGACCGCGACGATCGCCTCCGCTTCTTCCCGGGTTAGGACGCGGCCGGTGGGGTTGTTCGGGCTGTTGACGATGAGAAGACGCGTCTGCGGCGTGAGAACCGCCTCGATCGCCTCGCGGGTAATACGGTAGTTATCGGCAGGCTGCAGGGGAACGTGGAGACAGCGAGCGCCAGCCATGACGACCATCGGCTCGTATGAGACCCAACCCGGGTCGAACATCACCACGTCATCGCCAGGGCCGACCAGTGCAAGGATGGAGACGAAGAGCGCGGCTTTGCCGCCCGGTGTGACAATGATCTCGTCGGGACTCACCTGGATCCCGTTTTCAGTCGCCAGCTTGCGCGCAATCGCGCGGCGGAGTTCTGGAATACCCGCGCTTGCCACATAGTGCGTCTCACCGCGGAACATCGCGTCAGCCGCGGCCTGGCAGATATGACGAGGAGTCGGGAAGTCGGGATCACCACCACCGAGATCGATGACATCGATACCCTGTTGGCGAAGAGCGCGCGCACGATCGCTGACGGCGAGCGTCGGCGATGGGCGGAGTTGGCGGACGCGCTCAGCGAGATGATACTGGAGCACGGTTCCTCCTCTCCAGCAGGAACGATCCGCTTTGGTGGCGATTATGCCCTGTGAAGGCGTTTACCGTCCTGACATGACTCAGCGCAAAGAGTCGATACTGGACCCTTGAAAACTTGTGGCGCGCTGAGTAGGATACATCTCGGTTAGCACTCACCAGTGGAGAGTGCTAACCGACTGGCTAGGGAGATTGCTATATGAGGGAGGGACGGTCATGACGGCGACAGCGACGAAGATTCGACCATTGGGTGACCGGGTCGTGGTGAAGCCGATCCAGCGCGAAGAGGTGACGAAGAGCGGGATCGTGCTTCCCGATACGGCCAAGGAGAAGCCGCAGCGCGGCCAGGTCGTCGCGGTGGGCCCCGGCCGCATGACGGACGACGGCAAACGGCTGCCGATGGAGGTCAAGGTCGGTGACGAGGTGCTGTTCGCCAAGTATGCGGGAACAGAGCTCAAGATCGATGAAGAGGAATATCTGATCCTCAGTGAGAAGGACATTTTGGCTATTCTCACCGAATAATGGTCGATGTCGTGTGGTGCGGACCTAAATCGGAGACGGGAGGGAAACGATGCCGGCGAAAATGATCCGCTTCCACGAGCAGGCTCGACAGTCCTTGAAAGAAGGGGTTGACATTCTGGCCAATGCGGTGAAGACGACTTTGGGCCCCAAGGGCCGCAACGTCGCGCTAGACAAGAAGTACGGCGCTCCAACGGTCAGCCATGACGGTGTGACGGTCGCCAAGGAGATTGAGCTCGAGGATCCCTTTGCCAATATGGGTGCGCAGCTCCTGAAGGAGGCGGCGACGAAGACCAACGACGTCGCCGGTGACGGGACAACGACGGCGACCGTGTTGGCACAGGCGATCGTCCATGAAGGGCTCCGCAACGTCGCTGCGGGTGCCAACCCGATGCTGCTGAAGCGAGGAATCGAGTTGGCGACCAAGGCAGTCGTTGAGCGGCTCAAGTCGATGGCGAAGGAGGTCCGCGGGCGCGAGGATATTGCGCACGTGGCGACGATCTCGGCGGCTGACCCGGAGATTGGGAACCTGATCGCCGAGGTGATGGAGAAGGTTGGTAAGGACGGTGTCATCACCGTTGAGGAGTCCAAGGGCCTGGCCTTCGAGGTTGAGTACACCGAAGGGATGGAGATCGACCGCGGCTATATCTCCCCGTACTTCGTGACCAACCCAGAGCGAATGGAGGCCGTGGTCGAGGAGCCGTTCATCCTGATCACGG
>DAOTWO010000338.1:0-9403 GCA_034435855.1 Thermomicrobium sp.
CCCAACAGCGTGATGAACTCTCCCGGCGCGATATCTAGTGTCACGCGGTCAGCGGCAATGACCTCTCCGTAGACCTTTGTCAGCTCGATTAACTGCAAGCGAGCTCCCACCGTCTGCGCGGCTCCTAGTGTCGTGCTCTCCTTCACCGTCACCATGACTCCACCGCCTCACCGGCTGCACGCTTTCGCAAGAAGAGGTGCCGGAAAGATCTCTGCACGCATCGTCAGCGCCTGAACGAGGAACTGATACTAATCGATAGCACCCGTGACGGCGTACTACCGCTATCCTAGACGATCGCTTCTTGCAGCGTCAACGAACCGGAATAGGCACGCTGCACGAGTACCCGTCCTCAGATCGCTTCTTGATCGATGCACGCTGCAAGACCACAGACATTCAGTCGCGGACGCCCGGCGATCCTTGTCCCACAGCCTCCTCTTCTCGTCCGAACGGTAAGCGTTCGCGCAAGCCTCCCAACGTGCGACCGATTAATCCGCTCAGCTCCGCTACCTCTTGCGCCACAAGTTCTCGGAAATAGGTGTTCGTCTGTCCCATACGGCGGAACTTCCGATATCGCTCCCGGACGAGTCGTTCCGGGGATATGTCGTGAAGCTCGTCCAGCGACTCAACGATCGCATCCAGCAGCAGCACCGCGGCGTAGTCTGGATCCCGGTGTGCCCCTCCCTCTGGCTCCGGCACGATCCCATCGATCACTTCCAACCGCAACAAATCCGGCGCCGTAAGTTTCAGTGACTCCGCAACTTCTGGCGCACGTGATGCGTCTCGGTAGAGAATTGCCGCCGCCCCCTCTGGCGATATCACGCTGTAGATCGCGTTCTCTAGCATGAGCACCCGATCTGCCACCGCGAGCGCGATCGCTCCGCCACTGCCTCCCTCGCCGATGATCACAGCAATCGTCGGAACAGGTAGTACGCTCATCATCGCAAGACACTGACTCAAGGCCGAGGCAATTCCCCGCTCTTCAGCCCCCTCACCCAGATAGACCCCAGGAGTATCGATTAGCGTGATGACCGGTAGCCGTAGCCGAGCCGCCAGATCCATGAGACGCATCGCTTTTCGATACCCTTCCGGCAGCGCCTGACCGTTTCGTCGTGCCGGATCCCCATGCCCCCGCTCGTGCCCGATCAGGACAACCCCCTGCCCAGCAATCTCTCCGATTCCCCCCACGATCGCCGGGTCATCCCCGTAGAGGCGATCACCGTGGAGTTCCACAAATTGCGGACTGATCCGTCGGATCAAATCCAGCGTCGTCGGTCGTTCCGGATGCCTCGCCAGCTGCACTACCTCCCATGCACGGCGCACCGGAGCATCGTCCGACACCGCACGCCGGATCACCGGCCGGGACACGAGCTCACTCTCCGCCCGTACAAGCCGCAGAATCAAACCAATCGTATCGCGCAGCCGTCGACGATCGACAATCTGATCAACAAATCCGTGCTCGAATAAGAATTCGGCCGAGTGCGAGCGAAGCGGCTCGTGCCCCGCCGTTTCCTTCACCACTCGTGGTCCGGCAAAGCCGATCAGCGCCCCAGGTTCCGCAAGGATGATATCGCCCTGATTTGCAAACGACGCATAAATGCCGCCAGTTGTCGGATGGGTCAGCACTGAGATGAACGGCACGCTGGAGTCGTGCGCACGCTTCGCTGCTGCAGTGGTCTTCGCCATCTGCACCAGACTAAGGACGCCCTCCTGCATACGTGCGCCGCCCGATGCAGAGACGGTGACAATTGGCAACCGGCGCTCCGCCGCGCGTTCGAACGCCAGCGTGATCTTCTCGCCAACAACCGACCCCATACTGCCACCGAGAAATCGAAAGTCGAGTACCGCAAGGACGACCTCGTGTCCCCGGATTCGGCCGATACCGGTGATTACCGCCTCACGCAGGCCCGTCTCTTCACGTGCC
The DNA here is from genome assembly GCA_034435855.1 of Thermomicrobium sp. Taxonomy (GTDB): domain Bacteria; phylum Chloroflexota; class Chloroflexia; order Thermomicrobiales; family Thermomicrobiaceae; genus Thermomicrobium. The sequence goes on from DAOTWO010000338.1 coordinate 1,922, forward strand.
TGCAGGATACGCTTGCGATAGGGAAGGCGATCCGAAAAGACAAGCGGATCCATGGACACCAGATGCCGATTGAACTCCTCAAACGTGCCAGGATCAACGAGTAGCCGGATCCGCTCCTCAGCCGAGAGGGTGAAATGGTAGCCACAATGTGAACACACGCGATATCGCTCGTAGACCTCGTCCCCTCCCAACTGCGCCTCACAGCGCGGGCAGGAAACCAACTGACCCCCTTCGCCCATCAATCGGGAAAGACTTGGCATCCTTCGTCACCTTCCGGTGCACCCAGCCCTCACGTTCGGCAAACCTCTCCAACGCGTCCTATCATAGCTGATCGGAGCAGCGCGACACGCCGCTGAACCACAAGACAAGGACGCAAGTACGAACGATCGGGGTGCCGGATGCGCATCGGAATCGCTTGGATCGCTTACCGAAGTAATACGTTTGCCTTGACACCAGGAAAACTCTCCGCCCGATGGGGAGACGATCCCAAACCAGCGGTGAATTGGCTGCGCAATATGCTTGAGCCCCCCGCCCAACGACTCGGCCTGGAGCTCGTCAACTTGTGCGAAGTTCATGCCGCCGGAGGTTCCGTCTCGACTGCTGAATTTCTCGCGTTTCTTCAGCAATTCGATGAGACCTTGGACCGCACCAAGCCGATCGATGCCCTTCTCCTCCATACCTCCGGTACCCTCGTCGTGGATGGTATGAGTGGCGATTTGCTTCTCCTGCAACACCTCCGCCAACATGATCCCACTCTACCTATCGCTGCATTGGTTGATCATGTTGCGCAGTTTCCACCTGACATCGCTAACGTCACGCCGTTGATTCTTGGTCCGCACCGCTGGCCTCCACGCGACCGCTCTCAGAGGCTCGAACGTGCGTTGGATCTCCTGAGACAATGGGCAAGCGGACGCATCCAGCCCTTCCTTGCTGTACGTCGCCTCCCGCTCATTTTTCCCCTTGCCGTGCAGCGAACCGATATTCCTCCATTCGATAGATTGTTGAGAAAGCTCGTCACATGGGAAGCGCACTCAAGCGTTCTCGCAGTGAGTGTTTTGGGCGGTTTTCCGTACGCCGACGTGACTTACGCCGGAGGCAGCATCATAGTCGTTACCAATGGCGACCAGGCACTTGGCCACGCCATTGCGCATGAACTCGGGCAAGAATTACTCGAACTCCGCCACTCTATTCATTGGCCCACTCTGACCATCGAGGAGGCAATCCATCGAGCCATGACCGCTCCGTACCACCCAGTCGTCATCCTTGACACTGGTGACGCGCCCGAGGCTGGAGCACCAGGTGAGGGTACAGCCGCCCTTTGGGCAGCGTTGGACCTAGGAGCACGGGGAACAATTGTGTCCGGCATTGTCGATCCCGAGGCTGTCGAGATTGCCCACCGTGCTGGTCCAGGGGCCACAATCGAGCTCGAACTCGGCGGGAAACACGATCATCGTCACGGATATCCCATCCCAGTCCGAGGCATGGTGCGCCGGATCGGAGCCGGTTTCTACCGGCGACGCTCCCCATTGGCCCTAGGACAACCGGTCGACGCAGGTCCCTCGGTTTGGCTCGAACTCGAAGGGCGCTATCATGCCCGCGTTGATGTGATTGTCACCTCACACCCGGGACCTTTCGACGACCCGGGACTGCTCTCTGCACTCGGCCTCTCTCCCCATTCTGCTTCCATCCTCGTGCTGAAGTCCGCGCTGGACGCGTTTGCCTGGTGTCATGACAGTCGGCTCTGGAAGTCCAATTCGTTTCCCAGAGAGATCATTCAGGCGTTAACTCCTGGTATCTCCACAACTGATCTTTCTTTTTTTTCCTTTCGTCAGCTCCCACGGCCAATGTGGCCTCTGGATGAACTCTAGTCTTCACTGAGACGTTGTGCCATCGCGTACAAGAACTGAGCGAACTCTTCCAGTCCGCTCACCAAGGCATCGGCGAGATGACCAAGTGTTTCTGGCGCCTCTTCGCTCCAAACACCGATCAGGATTGTGTCGATACCCCCAACCGACCTACGCTCCCGTAGATATCGCATGGCATCGACGTCCGTCACGTCATCACCGGCAAAGAGAACGCCCCGCAACCCGTACCTTGTGACAAGCGCGTCAACGGCAGTCCCTTTATCGATCGGCACGTTCGGTCGGAGCTCCAGAACTTCCCGGCCACGACGAACAAGCAGACCATAACGCGTCGCAATCTGCTCCACGACCTTTCCCGCCCGTTGGCGCTGTTCATTCGCGTCGATACCGCGTAGATGGACCGTCAGCGTCGCCCCTTTTTCCTCAATCAGAAAGTCAAACAGTTCCGCACGTAAGATGCGGGCTGCCTCCTGGACACTTGGGAGCCAGGGGATGATCTCTGCAGCTATGGTGAGCTGTCCTTCAACCAAATACTCGGCTCCGTGATTTCCAACGATAACGAGCTCTGGGATGTCCAACCGAGTGGCCACATCGAGCGCCCGACGTCCAGACACGACGGCGACCAATTCCAGGCGTCTCACAAGCAGGCGTAACGCTTGGGCTGCGAGGGGATGCGGTTGAGCGGTTTCGGGATGCGCCACGATGGGACTTAATGTTCCATCGAAATCAGTGATGACACCAGCGGGAAATAGGCGCAGAACTGCAAGCGATCGCTCGAGGAGCCGATGGATATCGCTCGTGCGCAGTGGTGTTGCCATGTGGTCATCATCACTGCAAGGTGCCACCGTCGTATACTCCCTTCGGCATGGGAGGGACGCTCAGCAGTGTCGCTTTTCCAAGGTCTCATCCGGTATGCGAGATCGCTCCTCGCTTTACCCCGCGACATCCGCCTCTTTTTCGTGTATGCGCTCTTTTCGAACGTCGCGATCGGCGCTTTCACCCTACTGTACAACCTCTACCTCATCCAACTTGGATATCGCGAGGACTTCATTGGTCTGGTCAACGCAGCATCGACAGGAGCTCTTGCACTCTCCGCACTCGGCTTAGGCCGACTGCTTCACCAGCGTGGCTCCTGGTGGTGTTTGACCTACGGTACCGGAGCTTACTTGGCCGCCTCGACGATCCTGGCACTGGCCACCCAGCCAGCCGTCGTCCTGGCTAGTGCAATTCTCCAGGGTATGGCCACAACTTTCCTCTTCGTGCCGCTTATGCCATTCGTCATCGACCATGCTCCGACCGTTCACCGGGCCACCGTTGCCGCAGTCGCCCTGTCTCTCACTTCCGTCTCGTCGACGATCGGCAGTCTTTTGGCTGGATGGCTTCCCTCCGCACTTGGTACGGTCATTGGCCTTCCCGTTCCGGGCGCGCTGTCCTACCGCGCGGCCTTGCTCGCGGGCATTGGTGTTTGTGCTGTCGCGATCGTGCCGCTTCTCCTCATGCGAGATGCGCGCGATCGCCCACCTCAGGTAACGAGCACACTGCACATACACGGCCCGCAGTCCAAGTCACGGACCGAGATCCGTCGGTATCTCATCGCGTTCGTCATTGCTGGCGGACTCTTGAGTATGGGCAACGGAGCAGTCGTTCCGTTCTACAACGTCTATCTTGACACCCTCGGGCTTTCCGCCCGCACGATCGGTGTCATTTACGCAGTAGCCAGCCTTGTCGGCGCACTCTTTGGTCTAGTCGGTCCGGCGATCGCCCGCATCTGTGGCCCGCTCCGCGCGGTCACCATCATCCGATTCGCACCAGTGCCGGTCTTCGCCAGTCTCATGCTGTTTCCAGCAATCCCGCTTGCCATTGCTGCACACGTTATCCGCATGATTTCGATCTCGGTAGCTTGGCCAATCGACTCTATGCTGGTAGCCGAAACGCTCCCTTCGAGAGCGCGGGCGAACGCCTTTAGCTTTCGGAGTGCCGCGTGGAACATCGGCTTCGCCGCCGCGAGCTTTCTCGGCGGTCGTCTGATCGTCACCTTCGGTTACATGCCTGTCTTTGCACTCTATACGCTCTTCTGCACCGCAGCCATCGCATATTTCGTGCAGCAATTTCGTCACCATCCAGCTGCGCATGTCCGCGCAGGATCCATCCCTTCGGTGAGTGAACAGCACTCCTAACTCGCGCTCACGACGGAAGGTCCGTTTCGAGACTATCGACGATGAGACGAGCAATTTCCAGACAGGAAGTCGCCGCTGGTGAGGGCGCATTCCGTACATGCACGATTCCTCGTTTTCGCTCGAGAACAAAGTCATCGATCAACTTCCCATCGCGTGACAGGGCTTGAGCACGTACGCCGGACGGACCCGGCAGGAGATCGTCTTCCTCAAGTTCCGGGACAAAACGACGGAGCTCTTTCAGGAAGGCGCGCTTGCTGACATCACGCCAGAACTCGGTAATTCCGACACGCCAGTACTGCCGCGCCAGCGCACGAAAACCAGGATAGGACAGCGTCTCTACCAAGTCTCGCCAGCAGAAGTCAGTTCGCTGATACCCTTCACGGGCAAACGCCAGAACGGCATTTGGTCCGAGGAGCACTGAACCATCAAGGCGTGGAGTAAAGTGCACCCCAAGGAATGGAAAGCGTGGATCGGGCACCGGATAGACATTCGTACGCACAAGACACGCCCGCTCCGGCCGGAGCAGGTAATAGTCCCCGCGGAATGGCACAATCTCCGGATCATGAGATCCTCCACTTGCGCGTGCCAACCGGTCACTGTAGAGACCAGCACACACGATCACGAAGCGCGCCTCATAGTGCCCACCGGTCGTTTCCAGGCCTATCACCCCATTCCGCGAGCGGAAGCTCAGCACGGTGTGGCGAAAAAAGAGTTCTCCATTTGCATTTCTCACATCCTCGGCCAACGCCTCCGCGACACGAATGAAGTCGACGATACCGGTCCGGGGCGACCAGATCGCGCGTATGCCCGTCACCGCGGGTTCCCGTTCCCGAATTTCTTCAGCAGCCAGAAGTTGCAACCCCTCGACGCCGTTCGCCTGCCCTCTCCGGTAGAGTTCCAGGAGGCGCGGTACCTCGTCAGGTGTCGTGGCAACAACGAGTTTCCCCACCATACGATAGGGAATGCCGCGCTCCTCGCAATACGTTATGAGCCTGGCAGCTCCGGCGACGCAGGCCCGTGCTTTCAATGAGCCCGGTCGATAATACAGACCAGAATGAATCACTCCGCTGTTGTGGCCCGATTGATGCGCGGCAACCCGCGACTCCTTGTCGAAGACCGCGATCTTGAGTCGGGGACGGCGGAGCGCAACTTCACGGGCTGTCGCCAGACCGACAAGGCCAGCGCCAATGATCACAACATCGAACATCGCCTTCGATCCTCACATCCCAGGTGGCTCTCTTTGCAGCGTGAACTCACGGTGCCCACAGGCGCTACAGATCTCAGGTCGATGGAGCCCACGCTCAAAGTAGCCGCAATTGAGACAGCTCCAACGGGTCATCGCAAACAGCCGTACCAAGTCAGCCCGTGTGATGATCCCCACGAGCCGGCCCTCGCGCAAGACGGGAACACGTCGCACACGTTGCTGTACGATGAGGTCAGCGATCGTTTCCGCCGGGGTATTCTCCGTCACTGCGATCACATCTCTTGTCATCACGTCAGCTGCTGTGCGACCACGCTTGGCGATCAGATCGAACTCGGACACGATGCCCAGAACGCGCCCCTCGTCATCGACGACCGGAACTCCCGTAATACGGTGCGCGACCAGCGTCTGGGCGATCTCATCGAGGGTCGTGTCCGGATGGACAGCGATGACATTGGACGTCATGATCTCTCGGGCATACACCGTGTCGATCGTATCACCCATAAGGAACCTCGCTTCCCACCCACGCCTGTTCCGGCACTCGCATCGTACCACTCGACCGGCAACCACACGAGGTCAGTCTTCTATACTTCGTCATGGGCTGATTCAATGGTGGGAGGCGCCGCAGTGGAACGAGCCGATTTCGTCATTATTGGCGCGGGGATCATGGGATGCAGCGTCGCCTATCACCTCGCGGAACGACGAGCCGGACGCATTGTTGTGCTGGAACGTGACGAGATTGCGCGGGGCGCTACCGCTGACGCCGCAGGTGGTATTCGCTTGCAATTTTCGACCGAGACAAACATTCGTCTGTCCCTCCTCAGCTTCGAGTACTGGGAACATTTCACGGAGCGTTTCGGCGTCGATATCGGCCTCCATCAATACGGCTACCTGTTTCTGTTGACTCGTCCCGAGGACGTCAGTGCGTTCCGCGCCTCGCTCGCCCTCCAGACATCGTTAGGGGTACCTGCACGGTGGGTGGAGCCGCAGGAGATCGCCGAGCTCCAGCCAGCAGTCCGTACAGACGACCTCCTTGGCGGCACCTTTTGCCCACGTGACGGCTGGTGTGATCCCTATACGGCGACGATGGGCTTCGCGACAGCAGCCCGTGAACTCGGCGTCGAGTTTCGCGAGCACTGTCCGGTGACTGGGTTCCGGATTGTCGGTGATCGCCTGCAGGCCGTTCTCACCCCTGAGGGAGAGATCGCCTGTGGCACAGCCATCATCTGTGCCGGGCCGTACACTGGTGAAGTCGGAAAACTCGCGGGGCTCGAGCTTCCCGTCGTACCGTATCGTCGCATGTCCTTCGTCACCGAACCCTTCGAACTCGTCCCCAAGACCGTTCCCATGACCATCGAGTTCGAATCGTCACTCTACTTCCACCCGGAGGGTGAAGGATTCCTGTTCGGCATGTCCAATCCGAATGAGCCTCCGGGATTTCACAAGACTGTGGACCCCGAATGGATGACCCGTACGGTTGAGGCGCTCTGCCGCCGGGCCCCTGTTTTCGAGCAGGCTCGTATCCGCCGTGGCTGGGCAGGATTCTACGAGGTTACGCCGGACGCCAACCCACTCATTGGCCGCATCGAGGAGATCGATGGCCTGGCAGTCGCTGCCGGATTCAGTGGACACGGATTCATGCACGGGCCGGCGGTTGGTCGCTGCATGGCAGAGCTGCTACTCGACGGTGTGGCCACATCGGTTGATATTCGTGCCTTCAGCCCGGCCCGCTTCCGGCAAGGTCAACTCATCCAGGAGCGGAACGTCATCTAGAACAATATGTTGGAGCTCAGCGTATGGTCATCGGTATTTCTCGTCTTGCCATAGAAATTCCAAGCGCGCACTCCTTGAAGGAGAAGCGGAAGGTCATCAAATCGATCATCCACCAAGTCCAACATCGCTTTAATGTCTCCATCGCCGAGGTCGATGGTCACTCACAGTGGCAGTTCGCCGAACTTGGCATCGCTTGTGTGTCAACCTCAGCGCAACACGCCGATGAAATGCTCCGTCACGTCCTGCAGTACATCGAAGAACATTTGTCGGAGGGATATCTCCTTGACTTTCAGACCGAAATCATTCATGTGTGAGATCCCTGGCTCGTTCCTGACAAAAGTGCAGCACGGTTCTCAGTAACAATGCGCCGAAGTTCCTCCAGTGCCCAGGAGCCTGGTTCCCTTTGAAGCGTTGCGAGTTCTCGAGCCCGTTGAGCGACCGATGCCGCCGCTTGCGACGCAGGAATGAC